>CAYTDJ010000042.1:0-6796 GCA_964436265.1 uncultured Chloracidobacterium sp.
CGCTTGATTATCCGGGTTAGCAACCACCGCGATCTGAAGGGCCTGAACCGCCGCAGCGGTATGGGTTCCCTTTCCGGATGCTATTGCTTGTCTCAATAGTTCCACGGCCTCGCCGTTATCAGGATCATCGGAGATGACCTGGCTAAGAATGTCTATTGCTTCGGTGATCTTACCTGCCTTAATGAAGGCTTCGCTCAACTTCATCGAAGCGTTTTCAGGGGCTAGCGAGTCGCGGCCGCCTGTAATTCTCTGATAGAACTGCGAATCGATCGGAACAGATGACGCAAGCCATTTCTTAAGGCTTTCGATACGTTCTGCCTCTTTTCCGGTCTTCCCGTAAAACTCGCTTAGAAACGCCCAGGCTTCAGCATTCCGTGGGTCAAGTTTCGCAATATACTTCCACGCTTCGATGGCTCGTTGGGTGAGGACCGGGTCAAGATTATCGTTCGCGATACCGCTCTTGAATGTAAGGAGCCGAGCTTCGATCCTCCGTGCGCCAAAATTATCTTTGTCGATGCTGGTCGAGAGCTGTGCAAGCTTGAGAGCCTCGTCTAGATCACTCGGAGGTGTGGTAAGCGACAGTTCGGCCAATGCGGTGTAAGCTTCGGCCAGGAATGGATCTATCTCAACTGCGGCAATGAACGCGCTTCTTGCGGCCCGCACGTATTCTTGATAGGCGGCCTGTCCTCGTGCACGACGGATGTTCCCCGCGAGCCAGATAAAACGCTGTCCCTCAAGCAGCTTCGCGTAGGCCTTTCCCCGAACTTCCGTCGAGACCTCTCGTTTTGAACCGCCTAGCCTAAGTTTCGCGGCTAGTACATTTGAAAGCATCTGCGGCTCGGGCGTCGTCGTAGTAGCAACCTGGCCTATGCCGGCTATGGCTCCGGCAAATAACACAATCAAACTAAGAAATAGAACTTTGAAGCTGATCACTAAAGACTCCTTTACACCGATATATCGGACAAAAAAAGCGGCTCACACTTGATCCGCTTCTTATCCAAAGACTCTGTGCATTCAGTTGATTTACCGATGATCTCCATCATCCTACGGCTGCTGTGGTTTTGCTTGGGGCTGAACCGAGGCTTGACGCTGCGAGATCACGGTCGTAAGAGCTTGTGGTATCTGGTTTGTGTATATCTCGCCCTGATTCTCAATGATCTGATCGATCATCTCAAACTTCTCTTTGTCGAAATCCTTGGTCATCAATACGCCATTCTTATCGATAGTCATCGGGTAGATGCCAAAAAACTGATTTTTGAAGTTTTGGAAAAACGAGGCGTCGTCCGGGGGAAGCACATGAGCTCGCTCCGGATTCGGCTCGGGAATGCTCGCCCCGATCAGCCGGAGTTGTTCCTTAGATCTTTCTACGTACTCGCTGTTGGGATATTCACTTACTATCTTCTGAAAATACCTGGCCGCCTGGTCCGTTTCTTCTTCAGTAACGTAGGTCACAGCAAGTTTGAAAAGTGCCTCGTCCATATAACTAAAATTTGGGTATTTCTCAAGTATCTCCTGATATCTCGACTGGGCACCCTTAAGGCCGCTCTTACCCTGACCCACTGACAACGTGTAGTAGTAATTCGCGATATACAAATTGTGGAGCCCGAGGTTGTTTTGTACCTGTTGAAGCCGCTCTTCTGCGTCCTTCTTAAGGATTGAATTTGGATACTGCTGTAGAAGGGCTTTCAGTCTTGTCTCCGCACGCTTTGCACGTGTGGCGTCCCTGTCGGGAAGACCGATCTGACGCATTTCCGATTCGCCGATCTTCAAAACTACGCGGTCCGCTAACGGGTGTGTCGGAAAGAACGTGAGCCAGTCCTGATAGGCGGCGATCGCCTGTATCAGGGCACTCGTCGATCCTTCCAGAAAGAACGAATCCGCGACCGCAAGTTTAGACATCGGCAGATATGGCGAGTCGGGATAGGTAGTAATGATCGTCTGAAACAAGAGCCGTCCAACGTCGTATCTCTTCTTCCTTATCTCCCGAGTAGCAACGATGAAAAGCTCCCGATCGCGGCCGGGGGAAACCGTCCCGATAAGCTCATCATATTCGTCATTTCCGCCGCCGCCGAAAATACCCAGAAATTTCTTCTTTTTCTTGGTTTCGCGGGGCTTGCCAACCGGAGAGTCGGGAGTAGCTCTGGCGGTTGCCGTCTCCAACTGTGCCGCGTCAACGCGTGTTAGCAATTCACCGACAGCTGCTTCCAGCTGATCGATATCGCTGACCTCATACTTATCGGCCCGATCAATACGTCCTCGCAGCGTATTAACTTCCGACTGAAGCCTGCCGGCTTCCTTTTCCAAACTCAAAAGCCGATTAAGGGGCGTGTCTGCCTTGTCTTTATCGTCTTTCTTCGCTGCGTCCGATTTGTTCTCCTCTTTGAGGACAGATGCAGCGCTATTGAGAGATCTGCGCATGGTCTCGAGCTTCTGGCGCATCACATCAAGACGCTGGATCGGCGTGCCGTCATTCGGTTTTTGCGCATAGTTGACTGCCGTTCCAAAACACAGAAGCAACGCAACGCCGCTCAATTTCAAAAATAAAGTTCGCTTCATAAAACTGATAGACCTCTGAGATGCTGGCATATCGATCAGACCCAGACCGTCGCTTTATCAATAAGCTCTCTTACGGACTCGGTTGGCCGCCCACCGCCATATACTGCAGATCCGGCTACAATGATCTCCGCCCCTGCTTCACAAACTTCCGCAATGTTGCTCGCGTCGATACCGCCATCGATCTCGATCCTCACGTTGAGGCCTCGGTCATCGATCATCCGTCTCAGCCGTCGCAACTTATCGATCGAAGTCGGAACAAACTTCTGGCCTCCGAAGCCCGGATTGACCGACATCAACAAAACAAAATCCGCATAAGACAATGCCTCTTCGAGCGTTCCGAGCGGGGTTGCCGGGTTTATTGCCACTCCTGCCTTGGCTCCCGCTTCACGGATCGAGGTTAGGGTCCGGTTAAGATGGTCATCTGCCTCAACGTGGACCGACACCATATTGGCTCCGGCATTGACGAATTCAACCGCATAGCGGCCTGGTTCAGAGATCATCAAGTGTGTGTCGATCGTCATCGATGTTGCCTTTCTCAGCGATTTGACCACCGGGAGCCCGATCGTGATATTCGGAACAAAATGGCCGTCCATTACATCAACATGTAGAACGGTAGCCCCACCTGCCTCAACCGCATCTATCGCCTCGGCCAATCGTGCAAAATCCGCCGAAAGAATCGACGGAGCAATTTCAATGGATCCTGCGTACTCTCTGTTTAAGTTGCCCAAATCAGTTTAATCGTTGCTCGCCTATCGACGATTAGGCCTCGAACGCGGCTCATTCGACGGGGTCTTTACGGTTGACGGTTTCGTTGTTACCGGCGTACTGGTCGATTTTGGCGCCGTTTCTTTCTTGTCGCCCTTTTCACCCTTTTCCCCATCAGTTCTTGTCTTATCTTCCGGGTTAACGTCCTTCTTGTCGGCAGATGCATCACCTGAATCGTTTGACACCGACGTCGATGTGTTTGCGATGACATCGCGCGTGGTATCCGCGGTCTTCTTGTTTGTGTTCGAGTTCGTGTTGGCCTTATTCTTCTTAGGCTTATCGGAGATCATCTCACCGATCTTCTCGGTGTCGTCTTCTTCAATATCTTTCTTGAGGGAAGGCGGAGCATCCTCGCCCGCCGCACCTGCCTTGCTGACGACGACAAGTATCATCTGCCCTGTTTTGACAGTTTCGCCTGGTTTTGGCAGCTGTTCGAGAACGGTGTTTATCTTATCCGTACTGGCTCGATCTGCACGCCGTTTGATCTTAAGCCCTAGCGAGGCAAGTTCTTTCTCACTTTCGACAAAATCCTTACCGACTATATCGGGGACCTTAACCTCGGTACCGGACAGCGACATATACACGACGCCTGCCATTCCTATAATGAACGCCACCAAAAGCAGCCCAACAAAGGCCAGCTTTCCAATCGCAGAGACTGTTCTTGAAATGAAACTCAAACGTCAACTCCTTCGGGAGATTTTAACACTTTCGTTCTTTTGCGTAACCCTTTCGAATCACTTTTTCATTTTTAGCGGCGAGCCGGAGCCCCTTTCAAGGACAGCCGCAAAAAATCCGTCCATATTATCCCGATAGGTAAGTGTCCTTACAAAGCCGTCCTTGGTCACAAACACTTCTGGCAGCTTTGGCTTTGAGACGATGAAGTCGCTTCTCAGAGCCAGAAACTCTCGGACCACATCCTCGTTTTCGTCCTTTTCGATCGAACATGTGGAATAAACGATCGTTCCGCCGACCTTCAGCGATTTTGATGCGTTCTCAAGTATCGCGAGTTGTTTCTTCTTCAGCCGCGTAAGATCTTCGGGTTTCAAGGAGTACCTGATCTCAGGGTTATTTCGTATCGTACCGGTACCGGAGCATGGCGCATCAACGAGAATAGAATCAAAGGTCTCGGGCCCAAATGGAAGGCCGGATTCGGCATCAAAACGAACCACCTTGATCGACAAAAGTCCCTGTCTTACGCAGTTCTCCTTAAGAAATTCAGCGCGCGGCCCGTTCATATCTCCCGCGATCAACAACCCAACACTTTCCTCAAACCTGGCCCCGATGGCTCCCGTCTTGCCGCCGGGGGCCGCACAAACATCCAAAAACCGGCCGCCCCTCGGTATCTCTAAAAGACTAGCGACCAACTGTGAGGCTTCATCCTGAATATACAAATAACCTTCGTCCACCAATTCCCTTATTTCCGGGGTGATCTTGTCAATAAAATAACATCCGGGAACGAGACTGGACGCAGCGGCCCCGGCGGGAACTGGTCTGCCTGCTTTTATCCCTTTCGCGGTATGTCTAAGACTCGTCCTCGGTCGGTCGTTGTTGGCGACCGCTATTCTCTCTGCTTCCTCGAAGTCGAACTCGTCGGCCCATCTTTCGATCAGCCACCTCGGATGAGATGTTGAAATGGCGACGCGGTCGATATTATCTTTGTACGAAGGTTGGATATTCTCTCGAACCGTGCGTCTGAGGACCGCATTAACGAATCCTTTCGCTGACGTCTTTCTGGCTCGTTGCACCAGATCCACGCTTTCGGTCACAGCCGAATGGACGGGCACCCGATCGAGCAAGTAGATCTGAAACAGCCCGATCCGCAACGCCGTCGATACTTCAAGATCCAACTTACGTTCACCGCCGGCGGCTCGAATGATCTCGTCCAGATACAGTTTCTTCCTGAGCACCCCAAGAACGATCTCATGACAGAGCGCCTTATCTTTGTCGGAGAGTTTGTCCTCAAATTCGGATAGTAGGCTTGACGAGTGCGCACGATCCCGCTCGATACTGATCAGAACGTCGAACGCGGCAGTTCTCGCCGGTGATATTTTCATCGATAGTTGGTTTGCGGTTCAATCCTGATCGGTATCAGCCTTTTGTGAAAGGTCGGTGATAGAACCTTTTTCGAGTTTGCAATCAACAGTAACTCGTCGGTCGAATACGTAGCATTCACCAAGCCATTTCTGTTCTTCAGGTGGTATCGTCTCAAGATATTTCAAGATACCGCCTTCGAGTTGATAGACCTCCTCAAATCCGAGTCCCTTCATAAATGGCGCGAACTTTTCACAGCGAATTCCGCCAGTACAAAACATTGCGACCTTCTTGTGGATCTTCGGATCGAGGTGTTCCGTGACGAAATCCGGAAGGTCACTGAATTTATCCGTTTTCGGATTGACCGCGCGTTCAAAGGTGCCGGTCGCAAATTCATAATCGTTTCTTGTGTCGAGGACCAAAACATCGTTCCTTTCGATCAGCTCATTCCATTCAACCGCCGAAACATGGGTCCCGACGCCGAGGGCCAGATCAACCGGCTTCTTCAACGTTACGATCTCGGGCTTGACCTTTACGTCAATCCGCTTGAAAGGCAGCGAATCGTGAAGCGATGCCTTGAATTGGATCGCCGTCTCGAATAACTGTTCTATTTCCTTGATAAATACTTCGATATCCGAAGTTCGGCCTGCAACTGTGGAATTATAACCTTCGGCAGCCAGGATCAATGTTCCGACGATCGAGTTTCGATGCATCATGTCTCTCACTCTGGCACGAAGCTCTGAAAGCTCCGCTAAGGAGGTCATGTCCTTGAACTCGTAAAACGTAATTATTTGAAACTGCTTTTCCATCAACTATTTAATTATATTGGGAGACTGGGCGGTTGTTAAACCAATGCGATCGTAAAAGGCAGCGCGAAATATTAATGTGTATGGGTATTTCGATTTCGGCTATAATGCCAAGGTCAGGCCAAAGCGATGAAACCCGTCAGTAGTACCGGCGATTATCAACTCTCGTTCGAAGAAAGGATCAGCTATCTCTACGCCTATGTCAGAGGTGAGCACGCGTCGCTGGAGATCGCTAGGGACTACTGGAATCGTATTGCAAAACGAGCTCTTTCCCTTAAGGTGAAGAAGGTCCTGGTCGTCGAAGATATATCTGAAGCAATAACTATTTCAGAGGTTCATCAACTGGTGACCGAACTGTCAGAACTACCGGTAAAGGACATTTTCGTCGCATTCGTTGACCGTTTTGCTCAGCATAAAAGTATAAATGAGTTCGGAATGTTGGTCGGCGGAAATCGCGGACTGGAGATAAGAGGTTTCGAGTCAACAGACGATGCAGAAAAATGGCTTCTTTCCCTCTTATCCATCAATTAAATCTAGATCCCGTCAAGATCAAGCCCCCATTCACGATATCTGCAGCACTCATTCGTTTCTTTCCTTCCATCTGCAATTCAGTGACCTTTAGAATGGTGCCGTCTCCA
>CAYTDJ010000042.1:6896-11352 GCA_964436265.1 uncultured Chloracidobacterium sp.
TCGTTTCTTTCCTTCCATCTGCAATTCAGTGACCTTTAGAATGGTGCCGTCTCCAGACGTGACTTCGATCCCGCTACTGTTGGCCGATATCACCGACCCGGTCTCGACATCATGTGACATCTCCTTTGGGCTCATGGCTTTCCATAATGTGAACCGCTTGTCACCCAGAAACGTGTAAGTGGTGGGAAACGGCTGAAATCCCCGAATCCGACGTAATATCGTTTCGGCTGTCATAGACCAGTCTATCCTCCCATCTTCCTTCTTCATGATCGGGGCCATTGTTGCAGCCGTATGGTCCTGGACCCGAGGTTCGATCTCGGCCAATCGTGAAAGTGTTTCGGACAAAAGGTCCGCACCTAGTATTGAGAGCCGTTCCATGAGTTCGATCGAACTCTCGTCGTCGCCGATCATGATCTCACTCTGAAGCAAAATGTCACCCGTATCCAACCCGGCGTCCATTTTCATGGTCGTTACACCTGTGGATTTCTCACCATTAACGATCGCCCAGTTTACCGGTGCCGCTCCTCGATACTTGGGTAAGAGTGAGAAATGTACATTTATCGCCCCATGCGGGAATGCATGAAGAAACGGCTCGGGCAATATTCGTCCGTAGGCAACCACGACAGCGACATCGGCCATGTGCGACTTGAATTCATCAATGGCTTCAGGCGTTCTGAGCCTCGTCGGCTGGATGACCGGAATTCGGTGTTCGAGCGCAAATTGTTTGACTGGCGAAAACGCGATCTTATTTCCCCGCCCCGAAGGCCTGTCCGGCTGCGTGTAGGCCGCGACAACCTCGTGCCCGTCCTCTACGATTCTTCTTAGGGAAGGGACCGCCGCCGCCGGCGTGCCCATGAAAACTATCTTCATAAATAAAAAGGCAAAAACGCTGTCGCGTCCTTGCCTACAGATCAGTTACTGACGATCATTCAATACCCGCAGTGATAATTGGAAAACTCGTAAATACTCGCCCATTTACCGCCGGTTCTTCTGTACACGTTAAAACCTGCGCCTTCAAACGACATCGTGTAAGTAAATATCTCGCTGATACCATCACCATCAACGTCGAAAAGATCAAGAAGCCGTTCGTGATAGACGCCCGTGTCGATGTCCTTGATATCGGAACTCATTACTTCACCCTCTTCAACTGAGTTGAATGACGAATAACCTAAAGCATATTTCCCGTCCGTCCCAAGGTCGGCAATAAAGGCAAGAAGCGCGCGGCTCTTTGCCGACGTGTCTGCCCAATACGATCCCACAAGCTCGACTTTGCCGTCTCCATCAACATCAACAGCGGTCAAGTTCTGATATTTAAGGGTTTTAGACGACGATGCGGGCACGTTGTTTCTCGATAATTCTTCGCGTACCAGGAGTTCGACCTCAGCCCTTTCCGCTACGGTCGGCAGCCTGCGAACGCCCGATCCTGGTTTAGTAAGTTTTGCGTTCGTCGCCAAGGCCATGATGTTGCCCTTAAGCGTCGTTCTTTTTGTCACGGTCACGACATCGGCCATATTCCTTGAGCATTCTCTGCTCGGGTCAGCACCTTTTATTGTCACCGTACCAACTGAAGCACCGCCAAAGATCAGAGAATAGACCTTGTTCACCGGATAGTAATTCTTCACAAATGCCGCAAGCGGTTTCTGATCGGCATCGCCGGATGCCGGCTCTTCGAGTTTGCCTTTGTTTAAATAAGCTATTGGTTCAACTGTCTTCCCGTCATTCAACACGGCCATTATCAACGGTTTCAGCGGCGTCGGTCTTTTTACCTGTGCAATTACCGCTTGTCCACCGAGGATCGAGACGGCGATGATCCCTGTTATCAGTCTTATGTTCATCAATTTCATTAGCTCCAACCGCTCAGATCTTTCGCGAGATCGATTTCCCCTGCATGAACTGCAGCAGATATTCGCGGCCTCCGGCCTTTGAGTCTGTTCCGCTCATATTGAATCCGCCGAATGGATGAACGCCGACGAGGGCACCGGTACATTTACGGTTCAGATAAAGGTTGCCTACATGGAATTCACGTTTGGCGCGTTCCAGTCGCTCTTCGGACGTTGAGTAAACAGAGCCGGTAAGGCCAAATTCCGTTCCGTTCGCGATCTCCAATGCGTGGTCGTAATCTCGCGCCTTAATGACCGCAAGCACCGGAGCAAATATCTCTTCCTGTTCGATCGTGTCGCCGGGCAATACATTTGAGATCACGGTCGGCAGGATAAAAAAGCCTTTTGATTCATCACCCGTACCACCGGCAACGATCTCGCCGCCTTCCTCGACTCCCTTAGAAATATATTTAAGAGTTGTGTCGAATGAACGTTTATTGATCACCGCAGCAACGTTTGTTGTACCGTCAGTCGGGTCGCCCACGGTCAACTTCCCGGTCAATTCGACTACCTTACTAAGCACTTCGTCGTGGACTTTCTCGTCAACTATCAATCGCGAGCACGCCGAACATTTCTGTCCTTGGAACCCGAACGCGGCCTGAACCGCCCCTAATGCGGCCGCATCAATATCAGCGTCGTCCGCGACGACGATAGCGTCCTTTCCGCCCATTTCGGCCACAACACGTTTGATCCAAATTTGTCCATCCTGAGGCTTGGCAGCGACCTGATTGATATGAAGGCCTACCCCTTTTGAGCCGGTAAAGGATATGAAGCGGGTTTTCGGGTGAGTGACCATCGCTTCACCCGTCTTTGCGCTCCCCGTTACGAAATTCACAACCCCTTTCGGCAAGCCAATCTCTTCCAGGATCTCGACAAATTTAGCCGCGATAGTCGGCGAATCAGACGAAGGTTTCAAAACTACGGTATTACCGGCGACGACCGCGGCCATCGTCATACCGGACATGATGGCAAGCGGAAAATTCCATGGCGGAATTATCGCGCCTACTCCGAGCGGTATGTACTCAAGGCTATTGTCCTCTCCGGCGATTTTCGTTACCGGCTGCTCCTGCGACCAACGCAGCATCTCGCGGCCGTAGAATTCCATGAAATCTATAGCTTCTGCCGTATCGCCGTCGGCCTCGGCCCATGTCTTCGCGACTTCGAAAACCATCCACGCCGAAAGCTCATGCTTCCGTTTTCTCATTACCTCCGCGGCCTTAAAGAGATATTCCGCACGCTCGGAAGGAGGAACATTTCGCCATGACTTGAATGCCTCTGAGGCGGCTGAGATCGCCTTTTCTACCAACTCCACCTCGTCGTCGACCTCGGAAAATACGCCGACGACTTCTTCTTTATTAGCCGGGTTAAAGCTCTTGAATTTGCTGTCAAAGGTGATCTTCGCACCGTCGATCACTACGGGATAATCGCGCCCAAGCTCTCCTCGCACCTTTTCCAACGCGGCTTTCATCGCCTCTGCATTCTGAGGTTTTGAAAAATCTGTAAATGGTTCGTTCTTAAATTCGTCCAATACTCTTTGTGTTTGCATATTAGGTGTACCTTTGCCTATCGATTTCGTTCAATTCCCATGCATCGAGGAGTTCAGGGACCTTCGGTTCTTCATCCGTTTGCCAGGAGACGATGAACCGCGGCTCCTGAGTATCATGATCGTGCTTTACGTAGCTTTGTATCAGGACCCAACCGGCAAGCAAGTAAAGGTTCAGTTCACGAACCGAACGCACTTCGGCAGTCAACTTTGTGTCGTCAATGCTCATTCCCACTTCCCCGTTTTTTGGAGTCTTTTGATCTTACGTTTTGCCATTTCACGCTTGAGCGCGGTCATTCGGTCGAGAAAAACAATTCCGTCGCAATGATCCGTTTCGTGAAGGACGCAGCGAGCCGCAAGATCGGTCAGATCATGCTCGATACGCTCGCCCTTTACGTTCTGGGCACTCACTATAACCCGCATCTCGCGTTTCACGGTCTGAAAAAGGCCCGGAAAGGAAAGGCACCCTTCGTCACCGACCTGTTCGCCTTCGACCGTGATTATTTCCGGATTCACCAGCGTGAGCGGATTCGGACGGCCTTCATCGTCCGGAACGTCCATTACGAAAAAGCGTTTCGAGATGCCTACCTGAGGGGCCGCTAAGCCCACGCCGCCGGCAAAACGCATCGTCTCGAACATCTCAGACACTAACGACTCGAACTCGCCCCCAAATTCGTCTTCACCGACAGGTTTTCCGACGGTAAGCAAAACCGGTTCCGGATAATGAACTATCCTCAATGGCGGCATAAGGGATAGTTTACCGCAAATAAAGCAAAATTTGATAGTTGGTGATCATTCAAATTCGCAGAGTTTCAAGGCTAATGTCCGGGAGATTCGGTGAATTCTCGAACTTCAATTGAAACCTGGATAGACTGCTCATGTAAGTCGTTCTGCCGCAATGACATTATGGTCATTTCGAAAGAAACACTTGAGTTACATAGATCAGACCATTATTCGAGTGATGAACGCCGATGCCTGTCGTGTTCCATTCTCGGTCGAGGATGTTAAAACGGTGGGTGGTCGATCTCATCCA
>CAYTDJ010000043.1:0-11255 GCA_964436265.1 uncultured Chloracidobacterium sp.
AAGAGCTGAAGGCCCTGCTTTTCACGATGGGGGACAGCGTGGTGCCAAAACGGTCCCTGGATGCCGCGACCATCAGGTCGAACGGTTCGCCAAACGCGCTTCCGGTCGTTTCCGATCTGGTCCAGTGCGAAGGGCACAGCAAATTGGTGACGAACCCGCTTATTCAGCAAAAACTCTTTGGACTTCTCGGCCCGGAAGTCCCTAACTAAACTTAGTCGCGATGAACAGCATTTTGGACCCAGAGGACGCAGATCTTCAAGAAACTAAAAAGGGTGAACCGCTGATCACGTCGATATTTGACGAGCAGGAACCCAAAGACGACGAACCATTTGTTCTCTCGCCGACGGAACCGATGTCCGTTGCTGAGACCGTTCGAAGCAGCGGATTGGCTTATTCGGCCGCTATCGCGCTTTTCGCGTCGGTCGCTTTTATGCTCCTGATTGGCTGGGGAGCGGACCTTTTGTTCGGCAGTTCGCCGGTTGGCATTGTTGTTGGCGTATTGATCGGTGCCGCCATAGGTTTTTACCAGTTTTTCCGTGTCACGTCTCAGATCTTCAAGAAATAATCTGTCGGCTTTGAACTTTCCGCGTTTCCTTTGTAAAATTTAGGGTTTGCAGTGAGCGAAGAAATCGATCCTGCTGTCGGTGGACAGCAATTGACAACACGGCCGAGCAACACGCGTATTCTCGTCATCCTTGGTTTTCTGACGGTTGCAGGAACGATTACGGGCCTTGTAATTGTCTCTACGCGATTCGGCTTGGGAATTTTGACGGGGTGCCTGCTCGCCTTCGTCAACTATTTCTGGATGAAACGCTCGCTTGCGAAGATCTTTGCGATAGCCGAAGAAGGCAGAAAACCGCGGTTCGTGGGTGCCGGTTACTTTATCAGGTACATAGCGCTCGCAGGTGTTGTGGCTTTTATATACGTTTTTGATATTTTACCGATCGCTTCTCTATTGGTAGGAATGGCGGGTTTTGGATTCGCCATCCTCGTAGAAGGGGTGATAAGAATTTTTACCGGTTTATCACAAGGCACTAATTGAAGATTGCGGTCCCGCACATCGACCGGGCCGCCGACATAAAACAATGTTCCTATTTGCAGAAGGCGGACATCATTCACCGCTGATCGTCGAGTTCATAAATCATTATCTGGGCAAGCCGGTCCATCATTTTCAGATGACCTATACCAAGCCGGTTTGGGATAAGTTCTTCTCCAATTTCGGCACCGAAGCCGAAAAGGTATTTGGCGAATATACGGTCGAGAACGCTATCCCGTGGTACACGATCATGTTTGTGATCGCCTGTATCCTGACTGTTTTTGCCATCTGGATAATGAAGGGCAGGCTCTCTGAGGACGATCCCCGGCCGGGCCAGATGACGCTAGAAGCCGGTTATCTTACTCTTGCCGACATGGCGGAACGCGTTATCGGGTCGCACGGAATGAAATATTTCCCGGTAGTCGCAACCTTTGCCTGCCTCATTCTGGTATCGAACCTGATGGGACAGTTCCCGATGTTCATGTCGCCGACCGCTTCGGTCAACGTGACGTTCGCGCTCGGCATATCGTCGTTTATTTATTACAACTATTGCGGCATCAGCGAGAACGGTCTATGGGCTCACCTGAAGCATCTGGCGGGGCCAAAACTGCCGTGGTTCATGTTCATCGTCACGATGCTTATCTTCGTGATCGAGCTAATCAGTAACCTGATCCGACCGATGACGCTCGGCATACGACTTTTCGCGAATATGTATTCTGACGAGCAGGTGTTCGTTCAGATCACTAATCTTGCTCCGCCGTTCACGCATTTCCTTGTACCGCTCGCTTTGACCGGTCTAGGCGTGTTCGTTGCGTTCGTACAGACGCTTGTGTTCACGCTGCTGTCGATGATCTATCTCGGCGAGGTCACGCATCCGCATGATGAGCACCATGACGAAGAGCATCACGAAGAGGAGCACGCTGAAGCGGCTGTCGCAGCGGCGGCTTAAAAGTTTTGGGCGCGCGATCGCTCGCGTGCTCGATAGAGACGGGCTAACGCCCATGTCTAGAACCCTGAGGACTTTTTGATAACTTGCGTTTTATAGCAGATATGCCAGCACGCAGGAGCGTATGACTCTACGGAGTATAAAATCATACGGATACCGGAAGCGAGGCGGAATAATAACGGCAAAGCAGGTTTGAGATCGGTTCTCCAAACTAAAACAGGAGACAAATAAAATGAACAAAATGAAATACTTTGTATTCGCAACATTGGCTATTGCAATGACTGCCGTAGCCGCTATGGCACAGCCCGGTGCAGCCGGCGGCGCGGATAACGAATCGTCGGTCAGCGCGGCCAAGGCATTGGCAGCCGGACTCGGTTTCGGCCTGGCAGCAGGTTTGGCAGCTATCGGCCAGGGCCTGGTCGGTTCGCGTGCCGCAGAAGGAGCGGCCCGCAACCCCGGAGCAGCCGGACAGGTTCAGACGCTCATGATCATCGCGCTGGCGCTTATCGAATCACTTGTGCTTTTCGCGCTTCTGATCGTATTCGTAAAGCTTTAATTCGAAGCTTGCATCGGATCTGCGGGCGAGGTCTTTTCGGGGTCTCGTCCGCATTATAGTTGTAGGTCAGAGACCCCAGTCTTTACTGTCAGCTAATGGCAGGGACAGCAATGCTCGCATCGCCGGACCGAAAGTCTGTCCTACAAAGATCTGCAACCTGATGAAAGAGTTTACGTTCTAAACAAAGATGGCCGGAGAATCCACAGGAAAGATCATTGCCGGGAAATACCGAATTGATGCATTTATCGCAGCTTCGGGACTCGGTGAACTGTATCGCGGCGAGAACACGCTGCTCGACAAGCCGGTTTCGATCTCTATATTTTCCGGCGATCCGAAGGATTCTCAACTATTTTTTGCCGAATCGAAGGCGGCAGCAAAGGTCAGTCATGCGAATGTCCTGAACCTTACCGATTTCGGTACCGCCGATGATATTTCGTTTGCGGTTTACGAAGCAGCATCCGGCGAATTGTTGTATGCAGCGATCGAACGTGAAGGACAACTCCCAGTGGCGATGGCGGCCGATATTGCGAAGCAGATCGCGGCCGGGCTTTCCGCTGCACATGAGAAAGGCATCGTTCACGGAAATCTGAATACGGGAAACGTCCTCGCATTCAGTACTGATATCGGGGATCCCGCAGTAAAAGTATTTGGATTTGACACGGCAAACGCGCTCAATGATCCGCGAGCTGCCGGCGATCCGAAGCGGTTTTCTTATCTCGCGCCTGAACAGTGTTCAGGCAGCGAAGTGAGCGACACTCGCGGTGACATATATTCGCTTGGCGTCGTACTTTTTGAGATGCTCGCCGGCGTTCCGCCGTTCACGGGGGAGACGCCGACCGAGGTAATGATGCATCACATCGACGATGCGCCGCCGCCGCTTTCGGCTTTCAGACAGGACATTCCGGCGGCGATCGAACCCGTGATCCTAAAGGCATTGGCCAAGGATCCAAATGCCCGCTATCAGACGGCAGACGAATTTTCCGCGGACTTGAATTTGGCAACATCCGCCGGTCCGATGCCTGCAGCCGTCCAGGAAAGTTCGAACAATATCTGGAAAACCGCTTTCGTCGTGCTGGTGGGTGTGTCGCTTTTGACGTTTGCGTTGATCTACATTACGTCGGTGAAACAGACGGACCCGACGACCGTTCAGTCCGACGCGAACGGGATGCCCGTTCAGCCGATCAACCCGGCGACGGGGATCGAGGAACAGAACCTCTCTAATTTGCCTCCCGATTATTCTTCGCTGGGCACGAACACCAATTCAGCGACGGGGATGCCCGAAGCCTATCCAGGCGGTGACGGCTACAATCCGTGGGCGAACGGAGGCGTTCCGCCGGCAGGAGCACCCGCAATACCGCCGGGCGGCCAGGTGATACAGGTTCCGCAAGGCCAGAGTCCGTTCATGACCGACCCGAACTGCATAATGCAGCCGAGCGGAATACTGCTCTGTCCTGTTCCGGTGACGCCGACCCCGACGCCAAAGGCAACGCCGACACCGAAGGCGACCCCTGCTGCAAACGCGAACACCGGAACTACGCCCGCTGCGACACCGTCACCTCGACCGGGAACCACACCAGCAAAGACGCCTGCTCCGGTGCGCACGCCTGCCGCAAACAAACCCGACCCGAACGGGGATCTGAATTGATCAACGCGGAACTTCTACAGTTTTTAGAATATCTGAAATGACAGCATCGGTCGTCGCGCCTTCGAGCTCGGCTTCGGCGCGAAGCGCCAAGCGATGTCTAAGCACCGGTGCGGCAATGTCGCGAATATCATCGGGGGTCGGAAAATCTCGTCCGCGGATCGCAGCCAGCGCTTTTGAGCAGAGCAACAAGGCGATCGACGCCCTCGGGCTTGCTCCATAAAGTACGGTCGGATGATTTCGCGTCTTGCGGACGATCTCGACAACATATTTCTGAACGCCCGGTTCCATGCGCATCGCGCGGACCTCGGCACGGCAATGCTGGATCGCGGCCGGATCGGGAAGCGGCTGAATATCGAGCTTTTCTAGATGATGGGAATTGAAGCCTGCGTCCCACCGCGCAACGATCTCCTGCTCATCTTCCGTCCCGGGATAATCGATCAGGACCTTTAACAGAAAACGGTCGAGTTGTGCCTCGGGAAGCGGATATGTGCCCTCGTATTCGATCGGGTTTTCGGTCGCAAGGACAGTGAAGATCGGAGAGAGCGGATAACGCTCGCCGTCGATCGTGGTCTGTCGTTCCTCCATTGCTTCGAGCAATGCGGCCTGAGTTTTCGGCGGCGTCCGGTTTATCTCGTCAGCAAGCAAAATGTCCGTAAAGATCGGCCCGTGGCGAAGCGAAAACTGCGACGTCTGCATATTAAAGACGTTAGTTCCCGTAATGTCCGACGGCATCAGGTCGGGCGTGAATTGGATGCGGGAGAATCGCGCACCCAAGATCTGCGCAAGCGTCTTCACGGCGAGCGTTTTCGCAGTGCCGGGAACGCCCTCGAGAAGAGCGTGTCCTTCGGCCAATACGGCTACGATGATCTGCTCGATGACCTCGTCCTGTCCGACAATGGTCTTGCGAAGTTCGTTGAGAATATGGGCGACGGTCGAAGGTGTGTAGTTCAGCATCGTAAAACAAACCGCTAAACACGCGAAATACGCGAAATACTTTTTAGTGTGTCTCGCGTATTTGGCGGTTATTTCATAGAAAGTCGTAAAGGGTCTTGATCGCCAACAGAACGACGGTGCTCAGGAAAATGCGTCTGAGCCACGCTTCGTTCATTTTCGAAGCATAGTGCGCTCCTATGTAAGCCCCGACAAACATCGTAACCGCAAGGACCGCACCGAGCGTATAGTCTACTAAACCCTGCCATATAAAGACCAACGTAGCGATCGACGAAGAAAATACGTTTACCAGCTTGGTCGAACCGACCGATTCTGTATAACTCATCCCGAGAAATGCGATGAAAACAGCCGTCAGGATGGTTACGTATCCGCCGCTGTAAAGCCCGCCGTATATCGCGAGAAGAAACGTCGCTATCAGCCCGACACCCGAATGCTTCCCGCCTTTGTTCTCGGGCCCTTTAGTCCTAACGAGCGTAAATATCACCACGGCGATCATCGCGACCGAAACGATCAGCTTGATCGATTGATTGGTAATATAACCGACCAGGGCGGCACCCAAAGCGGAACCGATCAACGTCAAAACGATCAGCGGCGAGAGCTTTTTGACATCGATCTTCCCTTGCCTCAGGAACGGGATCGAGCCGCCGATCGCCATAAACGTCAAACCGAACATGTTCGTAGCGACGGCGACCTTTTCGTCGATGCCGAACTGGAACATCACCGGAACCGTGATCAGAGAATTGCTGCCCGTCACAACGCCGACAATGCTGGTGAGAAAAAAGACGAGGGCAAGTATGATCAGCTCGAAGTTTGTCATTTGATGGCCCTTGCGCGGCCGTTCCTCGCTAATCCAAGCTGTGACTCCAGTTCCCGGATGCGTACAGCGACATCGACAGCTTTCTTCTTATTCGTCGGTTCGCCGTGGACGATATCTTCACAGGTCAGCATGAGGCTTTCGATATCTGCTGCGTCTCGTTTGATACGCTCGGCGATCAGTGCAGCAAGCTGTTTGCGTCCGGTGGTCGTGTTATCGACACCGAAGAGGCGTGAAACGCGGCGGCGAAAATCCGAATAGATGTTCTCGATCGCGAGGTCATATGCCTGAGTTCGCTGCTGGAGTTCAGCCATTGCCGAAACATATTCGAGCTTACTCCGGCGGTCGGGTTCAGGTTCCGGAACGGGCCGAGCGAACCGTCTGCTTTGTGAATAAAAGACGAAGGCCGCGATCAACGCAAGCTGCGCAAATACGGCGATGACCGGTGTTCCGGCAAAGAACTGGAAGAATCGATTCTGATTTGAGCCGTAGCCCTGATGAAACTCGTCAAATGCGATCAGGCCGCCGCCGGCGGTCACCAGATTTATCCCAAGCTGAGCGTTATCGACCAGCGAGACGCCGGCATTGGAAACGACATAAGGGTCGGACAAAACCGCGATACTGCCGAGGCCGTGCTTCACTTCGACAAGAATGTTCCTGTCAGGAGCCGTCAGATGTACGACGGGAGCAGTTGGAAGATCGTCGCTATACGGATCGGGCGGATTGGCCGGGATATGTGGATCGCCTTTTATGGTGTACGTATTTGCCGAGTTTGACTGCTTCTTCGCGGGCGGCGGAGGCGGCGGATCAGCTTCGTCGTATTCGGTTTCCGTGTATTCAGGTTCAGGTGAAGGCGTCGGGTCAAAGAAATCGTAAGTCTTGTTCTGATCTTTTTTCTGCGCGGCCATTACCTGAGAACCTGATCCATATCCGGCTATCTTCTCTTTGCCGGCTTCTTCAGGGTTCCAGGTAAACTCGATATGCGAAGCGAAACGCGATGTCTGGACCGCGTTTATGCCCTTTGTGAACAGGCTAGGCTGCACAGGTTTCGAAGCCGGCATTTCCGACGTCATTTGCTTTTGGTCGGTGGGATCGACGCCGAACATCAGCTCGAGGTCGTTTGTCTTTACGGCCACTCGCCATTCTTTTACGCTGTCCAGTATCTCTTCATTTGGATGACGGTCGATAAGTATCAGACGGCCGCCGCTTTTCACCCATTCGAGAAGAGTCGTAACCTCTATCTCATCCAGAGGTTTTCGGACCGTTCCGACGATCACAAATGTCGAGGGCCGGTTTCTGCGTTCGACCTTAAGATCGTCTATCGGCCGCTGCCATCGCGTGACGTTTCGGCCGGTCTCGGCGAGCAAACTGTAGAATGCCTGTGTTCCGGTCGCTCCTGAATTGTACGAGGAACGATTTGGACTGACCTCGGTGTCCGGCGTTTTCTCGCGCTGGACGTACGTCGCCGCATTCAACCCGACAAGGACGAATATCAGCACGACGATCCCGATCAAAATACCCAGCCTGTTACGCATTCTATATAGCTTTTATTGTCTCATCGCAGCCGCGTCTGAACTCATCCCAATCCTGCGGGACCGCGGTTTGCGAACCATACCAATGCCGCTCGAACGAACCCGTGAGACCGTTCATCTGTGAATACACCTGTCGACTATTGCGAACATCGCGGAGATAGTCGCGATTGGTCTTGTGCCTCGCGAGCCCGATCAGTTTTCGATCGCTCAACTCGCATAGCAGAGCGACATATCCTTTTCGAATGGCACCGCGAAGATCGCCTTCGCGCGCCAGGCGGTCGGCCTCGCCGAACAGGTCGGATGCTGAAACATCTTCTCCGATCTTTTCTCCGAGGATCACGCGCTCGGCCGCCTCGGGGATCAACCGCTTTCGAAACCGCGGTGCGAACAAAGGGATGAGCTTGTAAGCGACAAATGCCAATAGAGCAAGCACGGCAAGAATGATCACGACCTGAACTACACCGGAAACAGACCCCAGGAATTCACCCGAACCCTCGGGCGGTTCGAATTTTGGAAACCAGCTATCGATCCACCTCAGCAACCTGGTGATCAAGTTTTCAGCCTGACTTTCCTCTTTTTTCGGCGGCGGCTGATACTCGGGACGCTGCATGATCTCGGCCAATTTTCGTTTATCGTCATCTTTGCTTCGATCGGCAGAGGCCGCGGCTCTCAGGTCATCGATCTCTGACTGTAAAGAAGCCAAACGCTTTTCCAATTCGGTCAATAGCGCAGCCCGCTTCGTGAGTTCCTTTGACTGCTCGGCAGATGCGAGGCCATCGGTGAACCAGCGATTGTCTGTTTCGATCGCCCCGCTTGAAGTCTCGACCCGTTCGCTGGCGGGGATCAACTTGTGCAGTTCGGCAAACACTTCGCCGTTCGGTTCCTGGAGCGGTTGGCCGGCCTCTTCGAGAGAGACGTTTGCCAGGAGAACCGAAATGCCCGATCGCGCCGAGTCGATCCGTTTCGTGTAGTCGTCAATCGTTGATGCGCGCGACGACAGCGACGCGAATAAGCAGACCATCAGGGCCGCGAAAATGATCCTATGTTTCGATGGACCTGTCATCTATTTCAAACCTAGTACAGATGTGTCGGTCGGGCGACGTTCCGTCGGCGGAGTGATCCTTCCGGTGCCGGTCGCCAACGCCGGCTGCAGCGGATTGATATATTCCTGCGGCACATCGGGTATCTCTCCAAGCCGGCGGGCCGCCATTAGTTCGATATCGTAGCCTTCGTGGCGGACGCGTTCATCGACGTAGAGCAAACAAAGTCCGGTCATCCAGACCGGTGACAAGAGTATCAGGCTTAACTGCGAGATAAGCTGCGAGGTGATCTCGTACCACGCCGGAATGATGTCCTGATCGACAACAAAAAACTCCATGAAGTTGATGCCCTCGTACCAGGCGTACCAGGCGAGCGGAACATACAAGATCGCAAGTGCCGAATAGATCGCCACCGTCGTAAAGATGAAAAGGGCGGCGAATCGTTTTACATTGCCGCTCGCAAGGCTGGCACTGCGGGCGATCGACGAAAACACGCCCAATCCTTCGACCGTAATGCTCTGAGGAACGTAAGCAAATCGCGAAGCAACAAGAAAGAAAAGCCAGAGCGTTCCGAACGCGACGCCTCCGCCAACCAGCAACCCGACGAGGAATGCGAGCGGCGGGATCCATGCCAGCACGCCGGCAACGACCATCACGAGTATCGCGCCGACGAACATTCCGAAATACAAGATCGCACCGCCGACAAACGTGAGTATCAGGCTGATAATTAACGATGCCGCGAGCAATGCTCCTAACCTTTTCCAGAGATTGAGATATGTCCCCCGAACAGTGATCGACTCTCCAAATAGAATGTGACGAACAAAGTTTCGAGACGCTCCGCCCATCACGGCAAGCGTCGCGACGGTCTCGGTGAACCAGATCACCATCGACCCAAGCCAGACAAAAAGGTAGTAGGCAAAATTCTCAAACGGATCGGCGTTGCTTCCACGGTAAAAATAGCTACGGGCAATAAATGTCCAACCGACCGAGATCAGCGTTCCCGTGATCACCGGAGGAAGAGCGATCAAAATGAATGTCGCGAAATTCTTTCGATAGAACCGCACCGCGCGATCGATCAGATCGCCCGGCCCGAGCGGCGCAATGTTTTGTCCGGTGACCGCAGTGTTAGCGTTCATGAGAGAGAATTGATCGCAAATAGATCGAAGGTTACACCATCACTATCTTGGTCCCGTATCAAACGATGACGGATCAAGCGGCTGGTTTATGAAAAAAGCCGTCAACTCAGCTTTCCATTCATATTCCCGCGTCCCCTGAGCTCCCTCAAGCATGAGATATGCCCGATAGTTGTGAGGGAGGTTGAGCGAATTTTCCTTTTTGAAATTTGAGAATTCCTCGACAAGAACCTGACGCAGTTCGCGTTGACTCGACGAGGCGTCCGCAGCCCTCGCCCCGGTCGCGCCTTGGGTACTTGGCGGTGATGCGACTCCGCCGCCTACTGACGGTACGGCCGAGCCGATCTGAGAAGAGACCGTGCGCCGATATTCGGTCCGAATATGTTCATATGTAGAACCATCAAAGAAAAGTCTGATCTCAAGGTCGCTCCCGCCTTTTTTCGAATAGCCAAGGACTATAACATCGCGGCCGTCGATCTTTCGTGTACCTGCGTATTCGAGCTTAGACTTCCGGTCTTTAAATGCAAGAAGTGGCCATCCTGTTGAAAGCGTTCCGCCGAACAATCCTTCCTTGATCACGTCGTCGTACCGGTAAAGGTAATCACCGATGTAGGATCGGACATTATTATAGGCAAAAGCGATCTTCAGATTCTTACCGTCAAACACGAAAGTGTCGCCGGGATAGGTCGGAACGGAAAACGTCATGCCGACCAGAGACTTTGTTCCCTCGCTGGCAAAAACTATCTTTCCGCCTGCACCGGCACCGCCCTGACGAAGTACCCCATATTGAACAACTCCGGTCGCGACGATGTTCTTGAGTTTGGCTCGGGCGTCCTCACTGCCGATAGATGCGAGGTGTTTCGAAACAACCTCTTCGGACGTGATCTTCTGACCGTTTGTGTAATTCGCTACCGCGGCAACCATGAAAATAGCGACAAAAAAACGTGGAACCGAACAGACCTTTGATATGAGCATTACAACACCTCCCGGAAACCAGCAGTGACGCCTTGGATATTTCAAAATTCTATCACGAACAACAAAAATGGCGGGAGAAAGCCTCTCCCGCCGAAACGAATAACTAGTTTCAGTTAGAACTAGAATTCAATGCGTCCGACGAACTGCATGATACGCGGTCCAAAGGTCGAACTTACGCGGCCAAAACTCGTCGAGCTGATATTGCCCGAGCCCGGGAACACACCAACGAAGAAATTTGCACGATTGAGAACGTTGAACGCTTCGGCGCGAACCTGGAAGCGAACACGTTCCGTGATACGGAAGTTCTTCATCAAGGAAGCGTCCCAGTTGAGATACATAGGACCATTCCATGCGTTTCTCGGCAGGTTTCCTGTTTGACCAGCTCCCACACGCTGGAAAGTCGAACCGATACCATTGCCCGAAAGTCCGGTACAATTACCTGCATTCAGATTTCCCTGGTTTAGGTTAATAACGGTCGGATCGATCCAAAAAACGCCGCACGGAGTACGATAGATACCGATCAAGTCACCGATCTGGCTGGCTGTGAGTGTCGAATTCGCGGTTTGACGTCCCGATCTACCAGCCCGGTTCAAGGTACCTCGAGGGTCGGTAAAAGTTATCGGAGCT
>CAYTDJ010000044.1:0-11245 GCA_964436265.1 uncultured Chloracidobacterium sp.
CCCGAGTCGGCCATCACCAAGATCGGGTTGAGTTCCTTTCTCTCGGCTTCGCGGGTGTGCATCGCCTTGAACATCTCTTTGGCAACTCTGTCGGTCACTTCAGACCAGATGGCAGTCACCTTGTTCTCGCGTTCCATGTTGGTCATGGTCGCGTCTTCGTACTGTTTCTGAAGTTTGTCGACCTCTTTACGCGCGTCCTCAATGATCGCCTTCTTGCTGGTCGGCGTCACCATGTCATCGATACCGATCGACATACCTGACCGTGTCGCATAAAGGAAGCCCATTGCCTTGAGGTCATCGAGAAGGAAAACGGTTTGTTCGTGGCCAAGGCGAAGGTGACAGTAGCTTACCAGCGACTGCAGTCCTTTCTTTTTGAGCGTTCCGTTGACGAACGGCAAGCCGTCGCGAGTCAGACGTTCGTTAAGGATCACGCGGCCGGCCGTGGTATCGATCAAACGGTCGACATTCTCACGAACGGTCGCACGCATCACATCCTGCGGGCTGTGCTCGGTAGCGAGATCGATAAGATCTCCCTTCCAACGCAGCCTGATCTTGGTCTGCGTTTCGATAACACCTGCGTCGAGAGCGAGCAAAACGTCATCGATCGTATTAAATGCCTTTCCTTCGCCCCGCATCTCGTCGCGGCCGAGCGTTAAGTAGTAACAGCCGAGAACGATGTCCTGAGAAGGAACCGTAATGGGCTGGCCCGATGCCGGCGACAACAGATTGTTCGATGCGAGCATTAATACGCTTGCTTCGATCTGGGCCTCGGCAGAAAGCGGTATATGGACCGCCATCTGGTCGCCGTCAAAGTCGGCGTTGAACGCGGTACAAACAAGCGGATGTATCTTGATCGCCTTACCTTCGACAAGCACGGGTTCAAATGCCTGAATACCGAGCCGGTGAAGCGTAGGTGCGCGGTTCAAGAGAACCGGGTGCTCCTTGATCACGTCTTCGAGGATGTCCCAAACTATAGGCTCCTGGCGTTCGACCATTTCGCGGGCCTGCTTGATCGTCGCGGCGTGAGCGTCTTTTTCGAGCTTATTGTAGATGAACGGTTTGAACAGCTCGAGAGCCATTTTCTTCGGCAATCCGCACTGGTGGAGTTTCAATTCCGGGCCAACGACGATAACCGAACGTCCCGAGTAGTCGACACGTTTTCCGAGTAGATTCTGGCGGAATCGACCCTGCTTTCCTTTCAAGGTACCCGAAAGCGACTTCAACGGGCGATTATTTGCACCGCGGAGCACGCGCCCGCGGCGGCCGTTATCGAACAAGGCGTCTACCGCTTCCTGAAGCATCCGCTTTTCGTTGCGGACGATCACCTCGGGGGCACGGAGCTCCATCAGCTTCTTAAGTCGGTTGTTGCGGTTGATGACGCGACGATAAAGATCGTTAAGATCCGAAGTCGCAAACCTGCCGCCGTCCAAGGGCACAAGCGGGCGAAGTTCCGGCGGGATGACCGGGATCACGTCAAGAATCATCCATTCGGGTTTGTTTCCCGAGCGGGCAAATGAATTTGCGACCTTGAGCCGTTTGGAGAACTTGAGTTTCTTCTGCTGCGACGTCTCATCGCGCATCTTGACTCTCAGATCGTCAACAAGTTCCTCTATGTCGATCTTAATAAGTAATTCTTTGATCGCCTCAGCACCCATCTTAGCCACGAACTGGCCCGGATAGTCGCGCGTCAATTCGCGATAGCGTTCATCGGTAAGGAGATCTTTCTCCTTGAGATCCGGAACTTCTCCGCCGTCAATGACGATGTAGGTCTCAAAGTAAAGTATCTTTTCCAGATCGCGGAGAGTGATGTCGAGCAGGTGCCCGATCCTCGAAGGCAAACCCTTGAAGAACCAAACATGTGAACACGGCGAAGCGAGTTCGATATGGCCAAGACGTTCACGACGAACCTTTGACTGTGTGACCTCAACACCGCACTTATCGCAGATGACGCCGCGATGTTTCATGCGCTTGTATTTACCGCACAGACATTCCCAGTCGGACACCGGGCCAAAGATGCGGGCACAGAACAACCCGTCTCGCTCGGGCTTGAACGTGCGGTAGTTGATGGTTTCCGGTTTCGTAACCTCGCCGTGTGACCATGAACGGATCTTTTCAGGCGATGCCAGCGAAATGCGGATCGCCTCATAATTCGTTGTCAACTGCGTTTTACTCTCGTTATTGAATCGAAACATGTTTCTCCTAAATTAGTCCAAAGCCCCAGGTTTAAGATCCAAAGTCGAAAGGCCTTCATTACCCACGACTTTGGACATTGGAAGTTGGACCAATTAATCAACCCCCACCAATGCATCCACGCCCGCGACGATCGCATCCGGATCGATCTCGTCTTCCTGTATAAGCTCGACATCCAGGCACAAGCTCTGCAGCTCGCGGACAAGAACGTTGAACGATTCGGGAATACCGGGCTCAAAATTCGAAACGCCCTTGACGATCGTTTCATAGATCTTCGAGCGGCCGGCGACGTCGTCGGATTTACAGGTCAGCAATTCCTGGAGAATATGTGCTGCCCCGTAGGCCTCAAGAGCCCAGACTTCCATCTCGCCGAAACGCTGTCCGCCGAACTGGGCCTTACCGCCGAGCGGCTGCTGCGTGATCAAGCTGTACGGCCCGATCGAACGTGCGTGTATCTTGTCGTCCACAAGGTGTGAGAGCTTGAGCATATAGATGTACCCGACGGTAACCTTTTGCTCGAACTGCTCACCTGTCAGACCATCATAGAGACGAGTCTTACCTGACGGGCCAACTGAAGGCTTCAGCTTCAGCTCATCGAATTTGTTATTGGCCTGGCCGATATACTTCTTGATCTCTTCTTCACTTGCACCGTCGAAGACAGGCGTCGCGAAATGGAGGCCGAGTATTCTTGCCGCCCAGCCGAGGTGTGTCTCGAGGATCTGTCCGACGTTCATACGCGAAGGTACGCCCAGCGGATTGAGTACGATCTCGACCGGAGTTCCGTCCGGTAGATACGGCATATCTTCCTCAGGCAGGATACGGGCGATGACGCCCTTGTTACCGTGGCGCCCGGCCATCTTGTCGCCGACAGAAAGCTTTCGCTTCATCGCGACGAAGACCTTTACCATCTTGATCACACCCGGAGGCAGTTCGTCACCTTGTTTGAGCTTGGTGATCTTCTCGTCGTAGATGTCGGACAAGATGTTGATCTGGCGTTCGGTCCTCTTTTCGTATTCGCGGATCTCACCCGCAATATCGATCTTGCCTGCAGGCACATCGGCTTTCTTAAGAAGTTTGATATCAACTCCCCGTAGAACGTCGAGGGAGAGGGTCGTTCCCTTCTTGATGATCACTTCCTTGTTGTCAATGAGGTCCTTTTGAAGCTTGCGTCCTTCAAAGAGTTCGTAGATGCGCTCGTCTCTTTGTTCCTGCAAAATTCGGATCTCGTCGTCGAGGTCGCGGCGAAGTGATTCTTCTTCCATTCCCTCGATGTCGAGCGACCGTTCGTCTTTCTCCTGGCCCTTGCGGGTGAAGACCTGAACTTCGACGACCGTGCCGTCGATCCCAGGAGGACACGTCAGTGAAGCATCCTTAACATCCCCTGCTTTTTCACCAAAGATCGCACGAAGCAATTTCTCTTCTGCCGTAAGCTGCGTCTCACCTTTCGGCGTTACCTTGCCGACGAGGATCGAACCCGGCTTGACCTGGGCACCGATGCGGATAATGCCCGATTCATCCAGGTCGCGAAGCATAACTTCGCCGACGTTCGGGATATCGCGGGTGATCTCTTCAGGACCGAGTTTCGTATCGCGAGCTTCGATCTCAAGCTCCTCGATGTGGATCGACGTATAGTAGTCGTCTTTTACGAGCCTCTCCGAAACCAAGATCGCGTCCTCGAAGTTGTAACCGCGCCAAGGCATGAATGCCACGAGCACGTTTCGGCCTAGTGCCAACTCACCTCGATCGGTACACGGGCCATCAGCTATTACCTGCCCCTTCTTAACGCGCTCACCGACCGCTACGATCGGCCGCTGATTGATGCAGGTGTTCTGATTTGAACGCTTGAACTTTACCAGCGAATAGATATCGGCCGTCACCTCACGCGAAATGGTACCGTCAACGTGGTGGTCGGCCTTTACGATGATGCGCTCTGAGTCGACATAATCAACTACGCCGTCACGCTTTGCGATGACCACGGCACCGGAGTCGCGAGCGGCGACCTTTTCCATACCCGTACCGACGTACGGAGATTCTGCACGCAGAAGCGGTACGGATTGACGCTGCATGTTCGACCCCATCAGAGCTCGGTTCGCGTCGTCGTTCTCAAGAAACGGGATCAGCGATGCCGCGACTGAAACAAGCTGTTTCGGCGACACGTCCATATACTGGATGTCCGCCCGATCGGCAGTGATAAACTCGCCCTTTTGCCGTGCGGCGTTCCGTTCGTTAACAAGAAACCCCTTGGCGTCAAGCTCGATGTTAGCCTGGCCGATGATGTACTTGTCTTCTTCCCAAGCGGTCAAATAAAACGGATACGGTTCAAATTCGGCGATCTTTCCGCCTTCCTTTGCGACCTTTTTGTTTGCTTTATCGACCTCCTCGAGCGGCACGTGTTCATTTGGCTTGAACTTCGTGTCGCCGCCGTTATGGACCTTAACGTACTCGATCACTCGGCCGTCCTCGACCTTTCGGTAAGGCGATTCAATAAAACCGAATTCGTTGATACGCGCGAAGCACGAGAGAGACGAGATAAGTCCGATGTTCGGACCTTCAGGCGTCTCGATCGGACAGATCCGGCCGTAGTGTGTCGGGTGAACGTCACGAACCTCAAATCCGGCACGTTCGCGCGAAAGGCCGCCCGGTCCCAAAGCCGAGAGTCGGCGTTTGTGGGTGATCTCCGACAGCGGATTGGTTTGGTCCATGAACTGCGAAAGCTGTGACGAACCGAAGAACTCGCGAACTGCGGCCGTGACGGGCTTGGCGTTCACAAGATCACGCGGCATCGTTGTGAACATATCCTGCTGGATGGACATCTTCTCCTTGATCGCGCGTTCCATTCGCTCGAGGCCGATGCGGAACTGATTCTCAAGCAATTCACCTACCGCCCTGACGCGGCGGTTGCCAAGGTGGTCAATATCGTCCTGCGTGAAGCTCTCACTATCCTTCTTCATTCGCAGAAGGTAATTGACCACTTCGATGAAATCTGTCGGAGCGAGAAGCGGATCGTTTATGCGGTCCTTCTCAGGACGGCCCATCTTGATGTTGAACTTGAGACGTCCAACGCGTGATAGATCGAACCTTCTCGCGTCGAAGAACATGCCTTCAAGCAAGTGGTAAGCGGTCGGCACGGTCGGCGGATCGCCGGGACGCATCTTACGATAGATCTCAAGCAGAGCATCGACAGGTTTCGAGATCGCATCCTTCCTTAGAGTGGCTGCGATGACCTCGCCGATCGAATCGTTCTTTGGAAAAATGACATTGAAACCGCCAATGCCTTCTTCGATTATCTGCTGCAGCTTTCCAGCGGTGAATTCGGTATTGGACTCGATTATCACCTCACCTGTCTCATGGTTGATGACATCGTCGAGCGCAAATGCTCCTTCGAGGTCGGCCGCAGTGATCTCGACCTTGTCGATCTTCAGCCTACGAAGATCTGCAAGAGCCGCCTTTGTTACCTTCTTGCCGGTCCTGACGATCTCTTCGTTCTTGTCTTTGATCGTTTGATCGGCACGCATCCCGACGAGATGCGTTTCACCCTCTTTTTTGACCTTTAGGAAGATCTTGCCTTTTTCGGTCACTACCTCATCGACGGTGTAGAAGAGTTTCAGGATGTCGGCATCGTTGTACTCGGCACCCTTAACAACTTCTTCAAGGATGCTGTCGGAAACCGTTTTCATGTCGATCTGCGGGTTCAGCCACAAACCGAGAGCTCGGAGGAAAATAGTTGCCAGGATCTTCCGCTTTCCTAAACGTGCGTGGAGTATCCCTTTCTGATCGTATTCAAACTCGACCCACGACCCGCGATAAGGAATGATCTTCGCCAGGTATTCGTCACGGTCGCCTTTGAAAAACACGCCCGGCGAGCGATGAAGCTGGGATACGATAACGCGCTCGGTACCGTTGATAATGAACGTGCCGTTGTCGGTCATCAGCGGGATCTCGCCAAAGAAAACGTCCTCTTCTTTTATGTCGCGGATCGTCGATACACCGGTCTCAGCGTCCTTGTCGAAGACGGTCAGGCGGATCTTGACCTTGAGCGGAACGCTGTACGACATTCCACGCTCCTGACATTCCTGCTGGTCATGCTTATGCTTTAGCCCGACGGGCTCACCGCAGTTTGGGCAAAGCTTCGGGCGGACCGAATTAAACGTGCCGCAATTATTACAAAGCACTTCGGCCGGGTTGAATGGGTCGACCTTTACCTTTGATCCGCAGTTTTTACAATTTGCCCGCAGATGCTCGAGACCTTCGAGATTTCCGCACTTACATTGCCAGTTGCCGATCTGATATTCAACGAATTCTAGGGTTGCCGTTTCCCGGAAATCTGACACCGGAAAGATCGAACCAAAAACACTCTGAAGCCCGATCGTGTCGCGTTCCTCAGGGATCAGATCCATTTGGAGGAACCGGTTGTACGATTCACGCTGGACTTCGATCAGGTTCGGGATCTGAGCCGTGGTATAGATTTTCGAAAAATCCACACGTTCGGGAGACTGACTTGTTCGCTTCCCAAGTCCGACCGTGTTGTTTTGAAGCGGATTGTTGATCATATTTTTGATAACCCTGATAGCTCGCCGTGGCGATAAAATACCTGTTGATTTATCCGTCTTTAACTGCTAGGATTCCCGTGTAAAAACGGCTCCTCGACCAGCTGCATCGTTTCGGAAAGACGGCAAACGCGGCCTAGGGCATAGTATTCCCAGACCGCTTTTCGAGCAGTTATGCGTCGTAATGTAAATTTTCCGAGAGTGCCGAAAAAGACACCAACTCTCCGTTAAATAGCGAGAAAGCCTGCCCTAACCCCTTTGTATCCAACGATAAACGAAATATTTGCCGACCATTTCGACGGCTTAAGAGCACCACTTTTCCCGTAGCCTATCACTCAGTGTAACAATACTTGTTACCAATAGCAAATTTCTTAGAGATCGTTCGAGGCATGCAAAATGTCCTGCACGCCCCGAACGATTGAAGCGTCAAACTATTTGACCTCGACCGTTGCACCGGCTTCGGTAAGTTTGGCCTTGATCTCTTCGGCCTCGTCCTTTGAAACGCCTTCTTTGAGCGGTTTCGGAGCTCCGTCAACAAGGTCTTTGGCTTCCTTGAGGCCAAGTCCTGCGACGACTTCGCGAACGACCTTGATCACCGCGATCTTGTTGCCGCCGGCTCCGGTGAGGATAACGTCAAACGAATCCTTCTCCTCTGCCGCAGCAGCACCGGCATCGCCGGCACCAGCAGCAGCCACCATTACCGGTGCCGCAGCCGCAGCTGCCGAAACTCCGAAGACCTCTTCGAGTTCCTTGACCAATTCAGACGCTTCGAGAAGCGTCATTCCCTTCAAATATTCGACTACATCGTCTTTTGTGATTGCCATGACTTTTTATCTATCTCCTGTTCGGGTTCTGTGTTAAGAGCACGGTTCAAAAGTGCTCCGTTGTTTAGTGTCAGCCGCTAGAACCCACGGGGCCTTGTGACCAGGTTGCATCTCCGATCGTTCCGGCCCGAGCAGCACAGGCGACCTGACAAATCACCCGGCTCGTTTTCCTTGAGTACGGCTTTTTCGGTTCAGAGTGCGCGATCTCCGGCGCAACCTGTCGGCGTACGCGATAGCTCGCGCACTCTGAACTAAAACTCTATTCTGACTTCTCTTCGGCCTCAGCTGCAGGCCCTTCTTCCGCAGCAGGTGTTTCCGCCGCCGGTGCCTCTTCAGCCGGAGCTGCTTCAACGTCTGCGGCCGGAATTTCCTCAGCCTTGGCTTCGACCGGTTCCTCCGTCTTTGCCGCGGGAGCCGCCGAACCGCCTCGAGAAGCGGGATCCTTTTCTCCGATCTGCTTGATGACGACCGCCAGGTCACGCGGAACCGCGTTGATCACGGTAACGATACGTTGTGCCTGAGCGTTGATCACGTAGAGAAGCTTTGAAATAAGCTCTTCCTTGGACGGCAGGCTTGCGATCGTCGTCAGCTGCTGAAGATCTACCAACTTGCCATCGACCACACCGCTCTTGAACGAGTAGTGGTCGGCATTGTCCTTCATGAACTTCGAGACCGCCTTGGAAAGAACGACGGGGTCTCCGTCAGTCCAGGCGATCGCGGTGACGCCTTTGAAAGCGTCGCTTGCCTGCTCGAAATCGGTGCCTTTGACGGCGATACGTGCAAGCGTGTTCTTTACGACCTGATATTTTGCACCCGCCTCACGCAGGTTGTTGCGAAACTCGATATCCTTGGCAACGGTCAGTTTGTTAAAGCTGACGATCATTGCCGAGGTAGAATTCGCAAGCGAAGCTGTGAGGGCGTCGAGGTCTCTCTGTTTTGTTTCTCTTGATTTCATCTTTCTATTCGCACCTCACCAATTAAACGTATGCGAGCTCATCGAGCAGAACGCCCGGGCTCATCGTAGCTGCCAGATTGATCTTCTTCAGATAACGGCCCTTGGCGGTCGTCGGCTTTGCCTTGATGACCGCATTGATCAAAACTCGTGTGTTTTCCTGCAATTTTGCCGGATCGAAAGAAACCTTCCCTACGGGCGAGTGAATGACGCCGGTCTTATCCACGCGATATTCGACCTTACCGGCCTTGGTTTCCTCGATGGCGGTCTTAACGTCCATCGTAACGGTGCCCGTCTTCGGGTTCGGCATCAGGCCGCGGGGTCCAAGCACTTTACCCAACTGGCCAACCTTACCCATCATGTCGGGGGTCGCGATGAGCGCATCAAAATCGAGCCATCCGCCCTTGATCTTTTCGACAATATCGTCGCCGCCGGCCATATCTGCACCGGCTTCTTCAGCTTCCTTGATCTTGTCGCCTTGGGCGATAACGACGACCTTCTTAGCGGCTCCGCCAAGGCCGTGGGGCAGGACGATGGTGCCGCGGACTAGCTGATCCGCTTTTCGCGGATCGACGCCGAGCCACATCGTGAGTTCTACGGTTTCATCGAACTTTGCGAAAGCGATGTCTTTCAGTTTCGCGATCGCTTCGTCGAGTGTGTGTTTCTTGCCTGGCTCTATCTTTTCAAGCGCGGCAAGATATTTCTTTCCTCTTTTCATTTTACCTCCAGGTATTAACGAACGACTTTGTCGTTCTCCCTAACCACGAAAGATGGGCGATGCCTATCCTTCGATCGTAAGACCCATCGACTTAGCAGTTCCTTCGATGGTTCTCATTGCGGACTCAATATTTGTAGTATTGAGGTCCTGCAATTTCTTTTCTGCGATCTCGCGTATCTTGTCGCGTGAGATCGTGCCGACCTTTTCCTTGTTTGGCTTACCCGAACCCTTCGGAATGCCGGCAGCCTTGCGAAGCAGATCGCCTGCGGGCGGCGTCTTGGTCTCAAAAGAGAACGAGCGGTCCGCATAGACAGTGATAACGACCGGGATCTTCATATCCGGATCGTCGTTCTGCGTTTTTGCGTTGAACGCCTTGCAGAACTCCATGATGTTCACGCCGTGCTGGCCCAAAGCAGGCCCGATGGGCGGTGCCGGATTCGCCTTGCCGGCAGGGATCTGTAACTTGATGTAACCTTCTATCTTCTTTGCCATTTTTTCGATTTACGATCCCGGCAATGCCGGGAATGTCCTCATTAATCTTCCTCTGCGAAAGTGACCTTTTCCACTTCCAAAAATCCCAGTTCATACGGCGTCGAGCGGCCAAAGATCGTAATGGACACCTTTAGGGTGCTCTTGTCCTCGTTGACCTCTTCGACCTTTCCGGTAAAGCTCGCGAACGGCCCGGACTTGATGCGAACGACCTCGCCGACATCGTAGGAAAACTTCGGTTTCGGCTTTTCTGTCGCAACCTCGATGTTATGGACGATCTGGTCGACTTCTGCCTGGGTCAGCGGCGTGGGCTGTTTTCCGCCCAAAAACCCTGTGACCTTCGGAGTCGAACGGATCGCGTGAAAAACGTTATCTGGGATCTTGCCCTTTTCGTCACACTCGATCTCTACAAGCACATATCCCGGGTAGAACATACGCTCGGAAACAAGTTCCTTGTTGCCGCGTTTTTCTACTACCTTTTCTTTCGGGAGCAATACGCTTGTGATCTGATCGGCAAGCTCCATGTCGCGGATACGCGCGTTCATGCTCTCAACGACCTTATTCTCGTGACCCGAGTATGTGTGGATGAAATACCACTGCTTCATTTCAATAGTTCCTTAGAAGCCGGCGATCTTGTTTACCAGCCACGTCAAGGCCTCAAGGATATAAACCCAGGCCTGATCGACCAAAAACAAATAGATCGCGAAAAAGATAACACTGACGATAACGATGATCGTCGTATTTCTCACGTCTTCCGATGACGGAAACGATGTCCGTCCAAGCTCTTCTCGGGTATGACGAATAAAATCGCCGACACCTTCTTTTTTTGAGCCAGTGTCAACAGCTTCTGACACGGTATTTTCTCCTTTCGAACGAACCAACTGTCATTCGTACATTTTCAATGGCAGGGGTACCAGGACTCGAACCCGGACCTAAGGTTTTGGAGACCTCCATGCTAACCATTGACACCATACCCCTATCAAAGTGGAAAGTTTGCAGAGTTACGAAGTTTTCAAAGTTCACACTCCGAAGCCTCTCTAACTCGGCAAACTCGGCCAACTATTTGTTTTCCCGATGCAGCGTATGGCAGCGGCAGCGGCGACAGAACTTTTTGAACTCCAACCTATTAGGGGTGTTCTTCTTGTTCTTTGTCGTCACGTAATTGCGCTCTTTGCATTCCGTGCACTGCAAAATAATGTTATCTCTCGGCATTGCTTTAATTCCCTATTCCACGATCTCCGACACGGTGCCTGCACCGACGGTGCGGCCGCCTTCGCGGATAGCGAAGCGGAGTCCCTTTTCCATGGCGATCGGTGCGATGAGCGTGATCTCCATCTGGATGTTGTCGCCCGGCATCACCATCTCGACGCCTGCCGGAAGGTTTGCCACTCCCGTCACGTCAGTTGTACGGAAGTAGAACTGCGGGCGATAGCCCGTGAAGAACGGCGTGTGACGGCCTCCTTCTTCCTTCGTCAGACGATAGGCCTCGGCCTTGAATTTCGTGTGCGGCGTGCTCGAGCCCGCG
>CAYTDJ010000045.1:0-11204 GCA_964436265.1 uncultured Chloracidobacterium sp.
GGACGCCTTTGGAAACATCGTCAAATGGTTTGGAACAAACACTCACATTCACGACCAGAAGTTAAGTGAAGAAAAGTTGAATTATTACGCGAGACACTGTCCACTGACCGATCTTCCAAACCGGATCGAGTTCATGAACCATCTAAATCTGGCGATCCAGCGTGCTAATGAAAATCCTGACGCAAAGTTTGCCGTACTATTCCTTGATCTCGATCGCTTTAAGGTCATAAACGACAGTCTCGGGCATGTGATCGGCGACAAACTGCTCATCGCAATCGCCGGGAGGCTGAAAGGCTGCCTAAGGCCAGGGGATGTTGTCGCTAGGCTTGGTGGTGACGAATTTACGATACTCCTCAATCGTACAGGTGACGAGTTCGACGTCGCGGCCGTCGTCGAGCGGCTACAGACAAAGATCGCAGAGCCGTTCACAATAGACAATTACGAAGTGTTCACGACGACGAGTGTTGGCATCATACTTTCCGATGAGGTCAAGCGTCAGCCGGAGGATTATCTTCGCGATGCGGACGCAGCGATGTACCGAGCAAAAGAAGGCGGAAAGGCGAGATTCGAGATCTTTGACCGGGAAATGCACGTACGCAACCTGAACCTTTTGCAGGTCGAGACCGATCTTAGACACGCGGTTGAGCGCAACGAATTTGAGGTGCTGTATCAACCCATCGTTGATCTGGACCGGGGGCGGGTTCGTGAATTTGAAGCATTGATAAGATGGCGGCACCCGGTTCTTGGACTTGTTTCACCGAATGAGTTTGTCGGAGTAGCAGAAGAGACCGGGCTGATCGTCCCGATCGGCGAATGGATCCTAAACGAAGCGTGCCGGCAAACTTCGGAATGGCAAGAGCGATCCGACTTGAGTCTATCTGTCAGCGTAAACCTGTCGGCAAAGCAGTTGATGCACCCGTCTCTGGCAGAAAAGGTCAGAAATATTCTCGCGGAGACAGGCCTCGATCCAAAACAGCTGAAACTCGAAGTTACAGAGAGCACTGTCATGGAGCATCGCGAACGATCCCTGTCAGTGCTGAACGAACTTAGCGGGCTAGGTATTCGCCTCTCAACGGACGATTTCGGAACCGGATATTCGAGTCTAAGCTATCTCCAGCAATTCCCCTTTGATCGCTTGAAGATCGATCGGTCCTTCATTAATCGACTGGGGAATGATAAAAAGAGCGATGCGATCGTAAAGACGATATTGATGCTTGGCGCAAACCTGGGCCTTGAAGTCGTAGCCGAAGGAATCGAGACGGAAGCTCAACTCGAACTACTTCAGATCCTGGGCTGCAAACTCGGTCAAGGATACCTTTTTGCGCGGCCTGTCGAATCCGATGAAGCTGAACTGCTCCTGCAGCAAAGACAGATAGAAACAACCTTTGATCCGCAGCTCCGGGCTAAAGCTGACGAGCAAATATTTGAGTTTCTCGGCATTCAATAAGGCAAACAAAGCGTTCCATTTCAACACTGAGAAACACCCCTACTTCAAAAAAAGGTGAACGAATTCCATCGTTCACCTTTTTCAGTTGAAGGTTCGATATGTCTGGACCTAATTCTCCGACAGCTCAATTCCCAGCCTGGGAACTTCACCGGGGTTTTGCGTTCTTGACCCATTTATCAAACCACTGGACCATCTCAAATAACGTATGCTCAGTCGATTCTTTGGCAGCATATCCATGTGCCTCCAGCGGCAACATTACCAGCCGCGCCGTCCCGCCGTTGCCGCGTATGGCAGCGAACATGCGTTCCGACTGAATTGGGAATGTGCCTTGGTTGTTGTCAGCTTCGCCGTGTATGAGCAGGATCGGTTCCTTGATCTTGTCTGCATACCAGAAAGGCGAGACCTTTGCATACATTTCGGGGGCTTCCCAAAAAGTCCTGCGCTCAGACTGGAAACCGAACGGTGTAAGGGTCCGATTGTATGCGCCGCTTCTGGCAATTCCTGCACGGAAGAGATCGCTGTGAGCCAATAGATTTGCAGTCATGAATGCTCCGTAACTGTGTCCGCCGACACCTACGCGCTCCGGATCTACGACCCCCATTTCAACGCCTTTGTCGATCGCGGCCTTCGCCGAATCCACGATCTGTTTTACAAATGTGTCATTTACAGTGAGTGGATCACCAACGACCGGCATAGTCGTGTCGTCAAGCACGGCATAACCCTGAAGCAGGAAGAATAAATGCGAAATACCGCCGATCTGAGTAAAACGGTTTGTTGAACCCGCTACCTGTCCGGCAGTTGCGGTGTCGGTGAATTCCAACGGATAAGCCCACACAACAGTCGGAAGACGCGTTCCCTCTTTGTATCCGGGAGGGGTGTAAAGCGTAAACGAGAGATCGACACCGTCAGCCCGCTTGTACCGAACAAGTTGTTTCTTGATTCCTCGTAGCTGGGGTGTCGGATCTTTGAATTCAGTTAGCTGACGATATGCCAACGCGGTGCAGACCTTTCCCGGCGGGCAATACTGCCGCATGTATAGGTTTGGCGGTTCCGTTACCGATTCCTTTCGGGTGATGTACTGAATACCTTCGTCGTCGACCATCGCAACAAATGATTCGTACTCATTCGTTCCCGAACGAAAGATCTCTTCTGTTTGCAGCGTTTTCAGATTCAGTTTTCGGAAAAACGGACGATCTCCCTGCGGCGACGCCCCTGCGCCGGTCAGGAAGATCGATTCACCGTTTTGCCTTATGACGCTCGTCCCGTTCGGTAACTGCTTGGAAACAGGATTGCCGATATCGTTATAACGATCATTGACGTTTAGATCGGAGATCAACTTACTGCTTGACGGATTGCGGTAATCCGTCATGAACATCCTTCGTCTTTGAGTATCGCGGTTGTAATCGTAATAGAACATCAAACCATCTCTTTCCCCGAATGACCTTCCCTGAAATCGGTGTTCGGTTTTGAGAAGTTCGGCAGGAACGCCTGCGAATGGGGCAGCGAAAGTCATCACCTTGTCTCTAAAGGGAGCTTTGTTTCGCGGGTCTCCTCCATCAAGTGCTTCGGTCCAAATAAGTGTGGCCGGTTCGGTTGGGATCCAACCATGCCCGCGCGGACCGGTTTGTACCCCCTGGGCGGGTAGATTATCTATCAGGGGCGTTTCGAGAATAGCTTTTACCAACTTTCCGTTTGAATCCCAGACCTCGTACTTCTTCGGAAATCTGAAAGACGGGAATAGATAGGAGAATGGACGCTGTATCGTAGATACGAGAATATATTTGCCATCCGGCGAGAAGTCAGCGTTATCGATTATCGCCGGCGACCCGATCGTTTGAACTTTTCCATTTAGGTCGATCGTAGCTAACTGCGATGTCGCGTAATACTCGAAGAGTTTCTCATCGTTCGGCGACTTGAGTAGATCTTGAAAGGTCGAGATCTGACCCGCACGGCCCGACGTTTCTTGAATGCTTGGTTCGTTGGGAACCACATCCTGATACGATGGAGCCGGTCCACGTTTGGCAGGAACAAGAGTTGCAGACAGCTTTGTCGAATCTTCCCATCCAAATCCACCGAAAGCCGTGTTGATCTGTACTCCATTCACCTTCTTTGCCTTCGCTGTCGCAGTGTCAATGATCCAAAGCTCGATCCCGGTTGGCGTAATATTTCCGGCGGCAATGTACTTTCCATCGGGGGACCAGGAGGGCGTAATGATCTTTGCCCCCGCAGGCAAAGCCACAGGTGTCTCTTTCCCGTCTGCGATATTCTTCAATGTAACCTTTACAGAATATGGTTGGCGATGCTGACCATTCGTCCGAGGATTGATTCGCGACCCTGCGAGGCGAAGCATAGGCTCGGCCAGTTCGGCTATCGGCGGATAACGGAGTGGTTCGAGCAGAGCGATCTTGTCACGTTTTGGTGAGACCGATGTTGCGGGGATCGCCGGTGCGTCGAGGATCTCCTGGATCTCTTTCGGCGGCTTCTTGTAGCTCCCTTGGGCAAATGCCGATACCGATAAGGCGAGGAGCGTTGCGATCAGCGTCAGATGCTTTTTCATATTTTTAATCTATACGTAACTGTGTTTAGCTATACGATCTTTATTCGGTCAATACCGAGGACGTTTCTACTTTACGCGCAGTCCAGTCAAAACTTTGGCAGCGATCGTCGGGATCGGGTCGCGCTCATTTGCGTGATTTTCCGTGAACACGACTATCACGAACTTAAGTCCGTCGGTAGTTTCAACATATGCCGCGTCGTGTCGTGATTTGCTGGTCCAACCGGCCTTCGACCATAGATTTGCACCGACAACGTTATTGTCGATCAAAGCCTTTCCGGTAAAACCAACTGCCTGATTATCGGGATCGGTTGACGGTTTCGACCAATCGCGGCTCATGAGGGAGAGCATCGCTTCGCTTCGCTTCTCATTCACAAACCGCCGAAGTGCTATTTCCGCAAGCAGTCGTGCGGTCGCGTTTGTCGTCAGCATGTTTCTGTTCTGGCCCTTATAGGCCCTGGACTGCTGCTCGATCCCGTACGCGTCTTCACAAAACGTTTTCTGATTTACATTGATATTTTGGTAGCCGAGCGAGGAAAAAAAACGGTTGACCCGGTTACGTTTGTACTGCCATTTTTCAAATTCCTTCTGGGGCAATTCTGCGCCGCTTGACGTGTCTGTCAATACATCGAGAATGTATTGTGTCGCTTCATTCGACGAATCCACGATCATGTCGTGAAGTCCTCGTTCGAGCTCGTTGGTCATCACGACTTTCCCATCTTCTAGCTGGCGTTCGAGCGCCGCCATATAGAACATCTTCACAACGCTGGCGGTATAAAGGCGGTTCTCGCCGTTGACCTCCGCCATCAGCAGTTTGTCGGGCTCACGAAGGTCGATCAGAGTCGCACCGATCTCTTCCGGCTTTATCTTATAGGTCGCCATTACGTCATTTACCGCGGCAGACAAGATCGCTTGCAGCTTGGCTGATCGTTCCATTACCGGTGCGGAGTAGTCTTTTGGTTTGACGATCTCGATCTTATCCCGCGACCGCTGCGCAGAAACGCCGATCGTAACGAGACTAATAACTGCGAGTATCAATTGGACTCTTGTTCTCTTAAACATCTCTGAATTTTATTAGCGTCTTTACGGAATGTGGTTTTCAGAGTATAAACGAAATACTCTTTCAGAAAAAGCATCACAACGGTTCGAAAAGCCTAAAAATGAGTCAAGAGAATCTGGTACGCGGAATAGGACGTTGGGACCTCACCGCGATAGCAATAAATACGATCATAGGTGCTGGTATTTTTGGTTTACCCGCGAAGATCCATGCCTTGATCGGATCATACAGTCTGATAGCATTTTTGCTCTGCGCGGTGATCATCGGCTTCATTGTCCTGTGTTACGCGGAAGTATCAAGCCGTTTCTCTGAAACCGGCGGGCCGTATCTTTATGCACGAGAAGCGTTCGGTCCGATCGTAGGGTTTGAGGTCGGATGGCTCTACTGGATCGTCCGCGTTGCAACGTTTGCCGCGAACTGCAACCTATTTGTCACCTATTTAGGGTATTTCGACGGGCGATTGAGTTCGACGGGAGGCCGTATCGCGATCGTTAGCCTGGTCGTCGCGGCCCTAACGGCCGTCAATTTGATCGGGGTCAAACAATCGGCACTCATGACCAATGTTTTCACCGCAGGCAAACTCATCCCGCTTATCGTATTTGCGGTCGTAGGCCTTTTCTTTGTCGACGCCGGGAATTTTTCGTTCGACACGGTTCCTGAATATGGGGCCTTTTCAAGCGCTGTCCTGCTTTTGATCTATGCATTTGTAGGCTTTGAGGTCGCGGTGGTTCTCGGAGGTGAAACACGTGATCCGCAGCGGTCGATGCCATTCGCGTTGCTTATCGCGGTTCTTGTCGTAGCGACTTTGTACATACTGATTCAGATCGTAAGCATCGGAACACTTCCGGGTCTGGCAACGTCTGAGAGGCCGCTTGCAGATTCAGCGTCAGTGTTTCTTGGGAAATTCGGAGCCGGGTTTATCACCATCGGGGCTTTGGTTTCCATCCTGGGGAATCTCAACGTCGGACTCTTGGGCGGCACTCGGCTCCTTTATGCAATGAGCGAGCATCGCGATCTGCCGGGAGCTCTTTCAAAGACGCACAGTAAATTCAAGACGCCTTATTTCGCCATAGCTCTTACAGCGATCGTAATTTTCGTTCTTACGATCCAATCATCTTTCCTGACCGCGCTCGCCATCGCCACGATCACACGTCTGTTGGTCTATGCGACGACTTGCCTTGCGCTGCCCGTGTTTCGGCGACGCGGCAACGCGCCCGAAGCAAGATTTATTGCGCCTGCAGGCGTTGTGGCCTGCATATTGTCGGTTGCTCTTATCGTTTGGCTATTGACACGTGTTGACTTTGCTAAAGAAGGACTACCGATTCTGATCGCCGGACTAGTCGGACTCGCGATCTATTTTCTCTATAAATTCGCCGCCACCAGATCGAAAGGTTCTTCATCTTAGATAGGTATGAAAAGACTTTTTATTACACTTATCTTCGTAATCTCCGGTGTAACGATCGCCGCTGCCCAGACAGTCGAGGATTCGAGCCGTCGAACGATCGGATACATACATTCGAGTGGGACTATCGAAGATTCCAGCCGCAGGACTCTTGGATATTTCAATTCTAACGGAACGGTAGAAGATTCATCCCGACGAACAATCGGATACTTGAGAAATGACGGAACTGTTGAAGATTCGTCGCGGCGAACCATTGGTTATGTCCGTACCGGTGGTACCGTCGAGGATGGTTCGCGGCGAACGCTTGGATATGTCGATTCGGGCGGCGAGGTCGAGGATAGCTCACGCCGCACTATTGGCTACGCAAAAGGCATAAAAATGGAGCACGCAGCAATGTTTTTCTTCTTTTTCTTCAAACATGGCGAATGAGAACCCTACTTGAAAACACCCTTTCCAAGAAACGACTCCTGCAAGTACTTGATCGAGTCGTTTAGGGTTTCCTGAGGATCACGGGGTACAAATCCAAGTTCCTCCCTTGCCTTTGACGAATCCAAATACCAGAAATGCTCTGCTTGCTCGACCTCTTTTGAAGCGACGGGTGATGCTTTGCCCCAATTCTTAAATACCGACTCGATCATCGACGAGCCCGCAACCGCAAGTTTCTTGGGAATCTTGAACATTGGAGCGGTTACTCCGGATAATCTCTCCAGCCGGCCAAAGAACTCAGCGAAGGTCATATTTGCCGATCCCAACAAATACTTTTCCTGGTGGCGGCCTTTCTCTAAGGCAGTAATGAACGCCGCGGCCGCGTCGCGTGTATCAACGATACTAAGCCCGCCGCTTGGACAATATGGTATTTTTCGCCCAAGAAAATCCAGAACGATCTTGGTAGAGCTCAAGCGCTCGTCATCGGGACCTAGCAGCAGAGTCGGATTCATAATGACGAGTTTGCGCCCGTCTCCGTCAAAATTCTCGAGGGCGGCCCGCTCCTGATAGTACTTCGATGCGTAGTACGCCCATTGCGAGATAATATCGACCGGCTGAGGAAACGTCTCGTCAAATATCTGTTCGTCTTCGCTTACAGCGATCGTGCCGCTGGAAGATGCAAGTATGATCGTCTGGACACCCGCTTCCTTAGCTGCCTCGCAAATTATCCGCGTCCCCTCGACATGGACTTTGTTCATTGCCGCGGCGTCTTCGTTGTCGCGCGAAACCTTGCCGGCGAGATGAAAGATCGCTGATGCGTTTCGCACCGCGTCTGCGACAGTCTCTCGATCGGTGACCGAACCATTTATCGCCTCGACACCGCTGTCGGTCATCCAGGTCGGGACACTTGATGCCAAGACACGAAGGTTCTTCGTCCCCGAATCGATAAGTTGGCGAACAATATGAGTGCCGAGAAAACCGGTGCCGCCGGTTATCAGGATCTTGTTCTCTGTTTTTGCCAATGCCGTTCTTTTTGACGATGACTTAGCCTTTGCCATAAATCACTTCCAGGTCTTTCTTATCGGATGGGCTTCCGTATTGAACACAACCTTTTTGAGATCGAGCGTTTTCTCAGGCGCGAATAGCAAATAAAAATATTTGAACGTTTCCGCGAAAAGAAAACTCTGCATCGCGTCATTCTTTTCTTTGGTGATGACGCTTTTCAAATGAGCATAACCTTCATCGGTTCTGCAATGTTTGACAAAATCACGCCACATCTGCTGACCCATTGCCAAATATTTGGGGTCTTTTGTGTATCGATAAAGATAATATGTCGATTCGACGATCTCGGGCCTCAACGGATAGCCCGCATGTTCTACCTTTCCGGTTTTGTAGTTGTAAACCTCCGGTTCAATTCCGTGGACTTGCCACATCTTGAACATCGAATCCTGCAATGCTCGGGCACGATTCAGATCGCCGTCCAATGCCAGCACAGCCGGGAAAAAGGCGTCCAGCGCGCCGGTCGTGGTCTCGGTTCGTTTGCCGGTGTTCATGTCTGCGTGTCCATACCATAGATCGCCATGAACCGCCGGACCGTTTACGTTCTTCTTGCTCATATTCTCGCCTTCGTCAGCGAGATATGTATTGATCTTGGCGATCGAGTCTTCCCACATCGTGCGGCACTCGGCGTCGCCGAAAAGTACCGCGCACTTCAGAAGGTATTCATAGTACGAATCGATCTCGGCGCTGATGTGGCTATCGGTATTGGTCCATTTACCGGTCTCCACATTAATGTTCGTTCCCACAAGGCCGATCGGCGACCGACGTTTGTAGGTCTCAACCAGCGCTCTCTTGGCCTTCTCATAGAAGATCGGCTTACCGGTTAACTTTGAGAGCGTCCCGAACTCGATAATTAGGGTCCCTGTTTCTGCCGGATTCGTTACCGCCCCGCGAGTTTTACCGGTTCTAAGGTTTACGAACTTGTAAGGCAAGCCGGTCGGAGAATCGAAAACCGGAAGCAGCCTCGTGCCCAGGTCTTCGGCCATTGCCAAAAGCTTCTTATCTCCGGTGATCTGGTAATTCGTCAGCAGTCCGCCCAAAATACGGATCGTGATCTCAAAATTCTGAACGTAGATGTCCTTGTCGAATTTGAGATTCGCCGTGATGTAGTCGCGGGTCTTGTCCGCCTCGGCTTTCATCCCCATCAGATACATCGTGTCCAGCGCATCGACCGGGGTCATTAAAAGCGGCTCGGCATACCAGTTATGAAAGGTCTTACTTAGGGGTTTTAGATCGTCGTTTCCCCAGGCATATTTCTTATACCCATTCCACGCATGTTGGAATTCGGCCTTTACCTCGTCCGCCAATCGCGCTTTATCGACACTCTTGGCCTGACCTAAGCACCAAGACGATCCACTTAGAATGACGAGCACAAGGCCAGCTATAACTCTTAACATATTCGATACCTAAACCGAGCAATTCGCGGCCGTCACAAAAATAATTTCTAAACGTCAATGAATGATAGTTTTTGAGCCGAACCAACGCATTCTTTGATGGCGGCAAATGAACTGCCAAATACTAAAACTCAAGGAGCAATAAAATGAAAAAAACGAATAATACCGACCGTGCAATCAACCTTTTCTCCCAGATGGGCGGCTTTACCCTGATCGAACTCATAACTGTCATCGCAGTACCGGTTCTAATCGGGCTGCTTCTGCCTGCGGTCCAGAAGGTTCGATAGTCCGACCGTTGCCGAAGGACGTGTTGGCACGTCCTTCGCATTCAATTATTCGTCGATGACCGGCTCCTGTTTTCTCGACCTCCGTCGTTCTGCTTTCCATGATTTTCTAACTGCAGCTACATCGAACTTGTCACGTTTACCGTCTCGCATATTTTCGACTTCGTGCTGAACCCGGGCTGCGATCAGACGATAGGCTTCCGTGTTCGGGACGCCTTTAGTCATGTCGCGAAGTTCTTCATAAGAGAGCAGCTTTCCGATCTTTGCTCCTATCTTGGCACCGATACTTTCGCGTTTCGGGATCGTCATTCCCTTTGGATAAGCATCAAAAGTTCCCCACAAATAAATAGGTAAGATCCCGATCTTTTGATGAAGCGCTAGATAACCGATAACTGGCTTGAATTCCGCTATTTCGCCGGTAAGCGAACGAGTCCCCTCAGGGAAGATCAGCGCGTTGTAACCCTCATTAAGAATCCGAGTCACATGCCTCAAAGATTGACGAAGCGAGCCCGTTCGTTCGATCGGAACGAGCGTCGTAAAGTTATTCATATACGCTCGTTTGTATTTCGTGTCGAACCAATAATCCGCTGCCGCAACCGCAACCGTTTGTTCGGCGACATCCTTTCCAAGGGCTTTTTTCACCAAGCCCGTATCAATGTGCGATGCATGGTTCGGAGCAACGATAAAGTTCACGTGCTGCGGTACATTGCCTTCGCCCTCGATGGTCGTGTCCAGAACATTTGAGTAAAGACGCTCTTGTGCAAAATCCACTGCCGCGTTACCTATACGACGAACGAGCGAAGGAATAAAGATCTCTTCTTCGTCCTTCTTTTCCTCAACCCGAGGTTCGTCGGCGAGACGTTTTGATCTGTCAAGACGATTGACCGCAGTTAGCAATTCTCTTACGGTCTGCACCTCGTTGAGAGTATCGGGTGAAATGACACGCCCGCCCGCGTCTTCCACCGCCGCTTGCAGTTCGACAAACATTAACGAATCGAACCCCAGATCTGCGAGTTTGTCATCGATCGCTACATCGGAGAGCGGCCGGCTTGAAACCGTAGCGACTATCTTTCGGATCCAAAGCGCGTTGTCGTCGCCCTTCGACTCAACCGCTGCTTTCGTCTTCTTGCGGTCTCGTTCCTCAAGTGTCTTGAGCATTTCGACCACTTCCGGCCGTTTTACCTTTCGAGTGGCTGTCCTGGGTAATTCGAACGGCGTAATGTGCAAGACCTTGACCCGTTTGAAAAACGGCAGGCCCGCCGATATCTCACGAAAATGATCCTCGATCTTCTTATTAACTTCTGCTCGGGCAAGAGCGATGTCGTGTTCGTAGTCAGGAACGACGAGCGACGAGATCTTTTCTCCGCCGTCATCGTCCGGCAATCCGACTACGCTTAACTCCTTTATAAAACCTGACTTGCCATACAGGTCCTCTATCTCGTCCGGGTAGATGTTCTTACCATTAGAATCGATAATTACGTCCTTCGAACGCCCAACAATGTATAGATTCCCGTCTTCGTCGATCTTGCCAAGGTCACCCGTTCGGAGCCAGCGGTCCTGCAACACGGCCTCGGTCGCTTC
>CAYTDJ010000046.1:0-4311 GCA_964436265.1 uncultured Chloracidobacterium sp.
ATAGATACCGAATGGCAAAACGTCGACCTTTTTTTGGTATGAGACATGTGCCTGAATATAGTTGGGCATAGGCTTGATCTCAATAACGGCGTCCTGAGGCACATTATATTCGCCTGCAGCCCTGGTCACATGAGCTTTGACCACATCTAGGGGTTTCATGTTGCCTGACGCGGCGAGTCCCTTGACGACCGCCGTATCCATTTCTTGCCGAAAACTTGCCCCTTCGTAAGCCACCGGGATGTAGTGATATCCGGCATTTGCCGTCAAGATCAACAAAACGAAGATAGCCAGGAATTTTATTCCGGCGCTTCCGCGTTCTGAGCTGCGGTCTCTATTCAAATTATTCATTGGTGAACTCCTCAACGAGAATGGCTAGATGAGGCACTAAGGACGGACGACTTCACGAATTGTGGATCTAAGAAGCGAACTGGGAATTTTGGACTGCGGCACGATAACCGGCTTACCGATGCCTTTCAGCAATATCCATTGAAGCGAATTCGCGATATTCTTTTTGTCGTATTTGAAGGCCTCAAAAACCCCTGAGGGATCGATGTGTTCGATCGCAGGCAGGATGCCCGTGCGATGCACAACACCGTTCAACAATTCTACTTCATCCGTGGAGAGTAATTCAAGCTTTTTTGAGAGCTCGGCCGCAAAGATGATCCCCCAACCCACTGCTTCACCGTGTCTGAGATATCTGAAATCAGTGACCTTTTCGAGTGCGTGGGCAAAAGTATGCCCAAAGTTCAATATTTTCCGCGACTTAGCGTCTTGTTTGTCAGGCGATTCGCGCTCGTCTGCAGCGACGATTGACGATTTGAACCGGATTTGAGCTACAAGAAAATCAGAGAATACCTGAGAATCATACTCCGGTTTTTGTGTAAGGACCGCTGATGTGGCATTTAACAATTTCGATCCTGAGATCGCGCCTTGTTTCACGGCTTCGCAAAACCCGGCAGTCGTTTCGCGACTGGGAAGCGTGGTAAGTACTTCAGGATCGATCATTACGCCCTTGGGCTGGTAAAACGAACCGACAAGGTTTTTACCAAACGCCGTGTTAATGCCGGTCTTTCCGCCGACCGACGAATCGATCATAGAAAGCAGCGTCGTAGGAACCTGAAGATAAGAGATCCCACGAAGATAAATAGATGCTGCAAAACCGGCAAGATCGCCGACCACTCCGCCGCCAAGAGCGAGTACCGAATCTGTTCGGCTTAGCGTGTTTTCACCGAAGAACTTCAACGTCTTTTCCAGCGAACGGAAACTTTTTGCATGTTCACCGTCAGCTATCAAGTGAACGAACGGATGGAAACCAGTTCGCCGCAATGAAGCGATCACAGTCTTACCAAAGATCCTGAATACTTTCTTATTCGAAACAACGCATACCTTTCCTCCGGGTCGGTCGAGGGATTCCGATATCCAATCACCGCAACCCGAAAGTAGCCCGGCTCCTATTCGGACCTCATAGGCCGAAGCGTCTGACTTTGTTTTCACTGGGACTATCGCAGTCATGTTTTGCTAGTTAAGGCTTATCCTTATGACCTCGGCCAATCGATTTGCCTGTTCGGTTATTACCGCTTGGTCCCGCCCTTCGATCATCACTCGAGCGAGGTTTTCGGTGCCGGAATACCGAAGCAAGAGCCGTCCTTTTCCATCAAGTTCACGTTCGATGGAGGCGGCCGCATCCGCTATCACTGGGACGTCCGCAAAGGGCCGCCTTTCCTTAACTCTAACATTAACAAGAATTTGCGGGTATGCATTAAAACCTTTCGTCATCTCAGAAAACGGAACCGAACGCTCATAGATCGCCTCTAGAACAAATAACGAGGTCAGGATTCCGTCGCCTACGATACTCTTGCCGGGAAAGATAACATGGCCCGACTGCTCACCCCCGATCTCCGATCCGCTCGAGAGGAGTTCATCGAGAACATACTTGTCGCCGACCGAAGTACGAACGAGCTCAACTCCTAAGGACTTCAATGCCAGTTCAAGCCCGATATTGCTCATCACAGTTGCAATTACCTTTCTATTTACGAGCAATCCGTGATCTAACAGAAAATTGGCCATGATCCAAAGCGTTGCGTCACCATCAACGATCTTGCCTTTTTCATCAACGAACAGTGCCCGATCAGCATCGCCATCGAAAGCGACACCGAAGTCTGCCTTCGAATCGATCACTACATTTTGAAGATGCTCAAGATGCAGAGAGCCGCAATTCTCGTTGATGTTGCGGCCATTTGGTTCGGCGTGGATCGCGTTTACTTCAGCTCCGAATCGTTTGAATAATTCCGGAGCGATATGCGAAGCCGCTCCATTTGCACAATCGACAACTATCTTCATTTTGGAAAGATCGAGTTTAGGAAACTCGGCCGCCAAATGATCCGAATAAGCCTGTTGAAGCTGAATGCAGTTAGAATCGCCTAAACTGACTGATTCGCGGATCTCTACTTTTTCGCCATTGTTTACATCGGCTTCGATAGTTCGTTCCGCAGCTTCATCGGCTTTCTTTCCGCTCGGTGTAAAGATCTTGATACCGTTGTCCTGAAACGGGTTATGAGATGCGCTGATCACGACCCCGGCATCGAATCCACGCGTCCTAGTTAGATACGCGACTCCCGGTGTCGTTATGATTCCGGCGGAAACGCATTCCCCGCCTGCCGCGGTCGCACCCTCATGAAACGCCCTTTCGATCGACTCGCCCGATTCACGTGTATCGCGCCCGCTAACGATCCTCGGAGAACGACCTAGTGACGTCCGAAGTTGATGCGCGAGCGACGCTCCGATCATCCGAACGGTTTCGACATCCAATGGAAACTCGCCTGCGTGCCCGCGTATCCCATCCGTACCAAATAACTTTTTCATACAATATGACGAATTGTTAGTTATACAGCAATGAAAAAGCCTCAACAAATACAGGCGGTATAACTAATTCTTGTTAATACCATAATTTTTTCGATTTTATTTGACAACCGCCCGCAAAATGAGCGAATCTAAGGTTTAACAGGCCGTCCATACCCTGTAAGTTCACCCAAAGGACGAATCAGCTCTCCAATTCGAGCCCACTATGACCAGAGTAGTTTTCTGTACCATATCGCTTTTTGCCGCTGCTTCCGCGTTCGGCCAGGTTCGAACTGTTGAGCCGACCCCGACACCGGTAAGGGTGGTCGTTACCAATAGTTTGCCGGCGGCCAAGCCGCCAATAACGCAACCATCCCCAACGCCTATCGTCGTTGGTTCGGCGCAAAAAGAACAGACAGCGTCGTCTAGCACAGGCATCCAGCCGGAACAACCGGCTGCAATGCAAACCGCGACCGTTCCTGCGACAACGCCGATCGAGAACCTTAAATTCAATAGCCTTAGTTTCAGACAGCTTAAGAACAAGATCGCCGAAGCAAAGCGATTGATGCAGTCACGCCCGATCGCGACGGCGTCGGTCAATACGCCAATGTCGGGCGAATCGGTACGTATTGCGTTTAGCGATCCGGAAACTGACAAGATCGATTACGTTGTCGTTTCAAAGGAAGCGTTTCTTTCCGTAAAGGACGAGAAACTTGCGGTTTCCGAAAACGGAAGATCCCTTCGCATAAGAACGATCCGCGGAAATGGCGTCAACACACCGATCGTGATCTTCGATGACAGGGGTGAGACCTATCTGCCGCTTTTGGTTCAATACCCAGTAGTTCGCGACGGAAAATACCTTGAAACTGCTTACTACATGTCCACCCATCCTGGGCTGGTAACCCCCGAGGTCGTTAACGCAGGAAGGCTTTACGTACGAAATGTGATCGAGATAGCCCGCGACAGACTGGAAGAAAAAGGCATTACCGTTTCGCCGAAGATCGCCGATATCGCCGAGCGGCTCGCGACGGTTGAGCACGTCGATCATCAGCGTTTTCGCACCGAACCTCACAGCAAGATATACGACGATATCTTTACGCTCTATGCTTTGAACGAAGGACAGACCTATCGCTATTCCGTTAGCTCGGCAGGAGCGGGCGGAATGGTCCAAATGATCCCGTCAACGTATCGCATGGTGCGGTCGTGGCATCCGAATATCCCTCTCATTCCTGATTTTGTTGAGGGAATGCGGAACCACGTCAACGCTGCTCAGGCAATGTTGCTCTACATGAACCGCACGTGGACCGACCTTGTCGCGAGCCCGACCGTCGCCGATGCCTATTCGAAGGGTATTGCAACCCAGGAACAGTTAATGGCGACTGGATACAACTCCAATCCCGCCAAAATAGCCGGATATATCAATCGCGGCGGCGAAAACTGGACCAACCTGATTCCACGCGAAACTAAGATATA
>CAYTDJ010000046.1:4411-11183 GCA_964436265.1 uncultured Chloracidobacterium sp.
GGAAACTCCGGAGTGATCAACGCAGTATCGCCTATCTTTGCAACTTCGGCCTGGATCTCCTCAAATTTGCGGTGATATAGGTTATCGTCAAAGAAAAACGGGTCGTTTGTCACCTCAAAGATCGCGAACGGCGGCGGATCATAAGCCAGAAGCTCTTCGCGTGTATCGAATTCTACTCGGGCGCGATTCAACCCCCACAGCGGCCCTAGATAGACGTCAAATGCAACCATTCGACCGTCGAACTCGTGAAAGTAACGATTTTTGCGGATCTCATTTCCTTCGAACATCTTGAAATGTTCGTATTCGGCGTCGTTCAAGTGTATCTCTGCGACCTTCCATTCCGAACCGTCGCCTTCATGAAGTGGAAATCTTTGTTGAAGGCTGATCGTCCATTCTTTGGTTTCCGGCACTCGAACGGATCGGAGGCGCAATCTGGTTCCGGGAATGTAATTATCGAATATCTGCAAATGCGAACTAGCCCGGGTGAGCGGTTCGGGCAATCCATGCACAAGAAACGTGCGGTGCAATTCCGTATGGCTTGTTTTGTCTGTTCTCATGGTATTTATTATACTTTTGGACTCTAGCTCGAATAGCTTTGGTTTGTTTCCGTAAATTTTATTTTTATTATGAAGAATTTCTACCTACTCACAGTGCTTTTCGTCACAACTCTTATTGCCGCTTGCGGCGGTGCGGCTGAATCCAACACAAACTCAACCAACAAAACCAATGCCAATTCACCGACGACTCCGGTGAACACTGGCAAGGAAAATCCCCTAGCGGCCCAAACGCCGACACCGGAACAAACGACCAACAATGCTCCCACGATCTCTCCGGTTTACAAGGCTTACTGCGCAGCATGGGTGAAAAAAGACGAAGCGGGACTCCGGAAGGTTTACTCATCAGACACGATCAAGGATTTTGAAAAACAGATGAAGGAAGACGGGGTAAAGACTCTCGTCGAATTCCTCTCTGACGATCAGGCGTCTAATGAACTCTGCGAGGCTCGTAACGAAAAGATCTCAGGCGACACAGCGACTGCAGAGGTCCGCACAAAAGGCTATCCTAGCGGAATTACTGTGGTTTTCGTAAAAGAAAACGGCGAATGGAAACTCACCAATCGCCGTCCAGAAGGTGCATTGAAATAAAGTTTAGAGTGCGGGATTCAACCCGTACTTGCTGGATGGATCTCGCACGCTGAACTTACGCTCCCGCCGCTTTATAAGCCGGTAAAACGACTCGAGCCGGCTTTTCCTTTTTAAGCCCAAGCGCCCAATCGGCCTGCATCAGGGTATGGATATCTCGTGTTCCTTCGTAGATCACCGCGGCCTTGCAATTCCTTAGGTATCGTTCGACCGGATAATCGTTTGTGTACCCATTCGCGCCGTGAACCTCGATCGCCATTGAAGCGGCCTTTTCAGATCGCGTCGTCGCCTGCCATTTCGCCAAACTTGCTGCTTTGGCTGACGGCTTGCCGTTATTCTTCAGGAAACCGCATTTGAGCCATAACAAATGCGCCATTTCATAGTCAGCTTCCATCTCGGCGATCTTTTGCTTAACGAGCTGGAAACTTGCGATCTTCTGGCCCTGCACTTCGCGTGTATTTGCGTATGCAACCGAAGCGTCACGTGACGCTCGGATCACACCGGTCGCGCCTGATGCAACCGTATAACGACCGTTCTCTAGCGAAAACATCGCTATCTTAAATCCTTCCCCTTCTTGTCCAAGCATGTTTGCTGCCGGCACCCGGACGTCCTGCAGCGAAAAGTAACCCGTATTCCCTGCCTTGATGCCGAGCTTTCCGTGTATCGTACCGCTCGAGAATCCGGGCATTGATCGTTCGACGATAAAGCACGAAATACCGCTGTGGTCGCGAACCTTTTGCTTTTCGAGGTCCGTCCAGCAGAAAAACAGGAAATGATCCGCAACATCTGCCAACGAGATCCACATTTTCTCGCCGTTCAGTATCCAATCGTCACCATCGCGCTTTGCGTATGAACGCATACCGACAACGTCGGAGCCTGCATTCGGCTCAGTGAGGCCGAAAGTAGCGAGCTTTTCACCCTTCGCCTGAGGGACGAGATATTTCTGCTTCTGTTCTTCGGTTCCCCATGAAAGCAAGCTCATACTGTTCAGCCCGACGTGAACGGACATCGCGACACGAAGAAAAGTGTCACACGCTTCGAGTTCTTCACATACGAGCCCGAGCGATACGTAGTCGAACCCGGCGCCGCCGTATTCTTCCGGAATACAAACACCTAAAAGGCCGAGTTCTGCCATCTTTTTGAAAACGCTCGGCTCGAAATGTGCCTTTTCGTCCCATTCCTTGATATGCGGGGCAATTTCACCCGCGCAAAATTCGCGGACAGTATTCTGTAATGCTATATGGTCTTCGGTTAATTCTAAGTCGATCACAGGTTAAGTCTTCCTTTCTAAATTGGTGTGTATGATAGAATCCAAGTCGTATTTCCAAAGCATCAGTTTAACATTCAGCGCTGAATTAGGCGATAGCCATGCACAGTTTTCGTTCAATATGAGCCTCCGAAAATGCCTGCTTTTACTTTCGCTCGGGTTGTTAATCCTGGATTCGCGAGCACCAGCCCAAAACCGCTCCGGCGAACCGATCCCGGCCATGCCCAGACTCTTGTCGCAGCGTGAGCAGGCCGATGTTCGCGAGCAATGGCTGAAAAAGCGTCTTGGTTCGCTCCTTCTGCCGATGATGAGGCGGCACGGAGTCGAGATGTGGATCGTCGTAAACGAAGAGTTTAACAGCGACCCTGTAACGCCTCACATCGTTCCGCCGATACCGATCGTCGGCCGCAGGGATCTCTTCATCTTCATCGACCGCGGTGAACGGCTTGAACGGATCGCGATGGTCCGTTATTCGGAAGAGCGGCTCAAGAACCATTACCGATTTGTCATGCCCGCCCGCGACAAGTTTGGCGAGGAACTGCGGAAGATTGTGGACGATCGAAATCCGAAAACGATCGCTCTCAACATTGGCGGCACCCGGGGTCAGCAAAGCGGTCTGACCTACGATGGGTACAAGTTCCTTGCGGAAGCTCTCGGCCCCGAGAACGAAAGGAAGTTCATTTCGGCCGGCAATCTGTTGACCGAGTTCTTCGACACGCGACTGCCCGAAGAACTAGAGCATTACCGCACCGCCGTCCTCGTAACAGATGTGATCACACGCAGAGCGTTTTCCGGCGAGGTCATTACGCCCGGCAAGACGACTGCGGGAGATGTTCGCTGGTGGATGTTGCAGCAGCTTAACGACCTTGGAGTCGACACGTGGTTCCAGCCCGACCTTCGAATACAAAGACAGGCATCTGCGACCGGAACCACCGGCCAGTTTCTAAGCACCGCGAACGAAGCTGACATCATCCAGCCTGGCGACCTCATCCATGTTGATTTCGGCCTCAACTACATGGGTCTGTCGACCGATTGGCAAAAGCATGCTTACGTCCTCAAATCTGGCGAAAGCGACGCTCCGGCTGGGCTCAAGGCCGCGCTGAAAAACACAAACCGACTGCAGGATATAGTTCTTAATATTGCTCGATCCGGAATGACCGGCACCGAGGTCTATCAAGCAGCGATGGCGGAGTGTAAGAAACAGGGCATTGAGGCGATGATCTACTCGCATCCGATCGGTACGCACGGACACGGCCTCGGCCCATCGATCGATTTCCGAGGCAACATTGGAGGCGGGGCAAACAAGATACTGCCCGGTTCCTACTTATCTATCGAACTGAATACCTCGACTCTGGTACCCGAGTGGAACAATCAAAAAGTGACCATCATGGCCGAAGATGATGCCTATATGACCGAAACCGGTTACAAATTCTTCCGTCCGCGGCAGACCGAATTTTATTTGATAAGGTAATGATCGAAGTTTCGAAGGCGCTGAAGATCATCAAACGCGAAACGAGGCCGCTCGGGGCAGAACGTGTCGCGCTCGAGCATGCTGTCGGCCGCGTGCTTGCCGAAGAAATCGTCACCGATTCTGACATGCCTCCGTTCGACCGGTCTCAGATGGATGGATACGCTCTAAAGGCGGCCGATACGATGGCAGCACCGGTTACGCTAAAGATCGTAGGTGAATCGGCCGCAGGACGGGGATGGCACAAAGTCCTGAAAACAGGCGAAGCGGTTCGAATCATGACCGGCGCTCCGATCCCCGCAGGTGCGGATGCCGTGCAAAAGATAGAGTTGACGATGGAATCGAACGGTGTAGTCAGTATCACAGAACCTACATCGGTGGGGAAATACATCGTTTACAAAGGACAAGAGGTAAAGAAAGGATCTAAGGTGCTTCGCGCGGGGGATGTAATTTCAGCGAACAACATATCGATCCCGGCGGCGTTCGGCTATTCGCGAGTAATGGTCGCAAAACGGCCTCGGGTGGCGATCATTTCGACTGGAAGCGAGATCGTTGACATCGGCAGAAAGCCCAAGCGTGACCAGATCAGAAACTCTAATTCGATAATGCTTAAGACGCTTTGTGAGCAGGCAGGAGCAGTCGCTAGAGTTTTCCCGATCATCGGCGACGATTTATGCGAGCTTAAATCGCAGATAAAAGTAGCCGCCAAGGAATCGAATATTTTGATCACGACCGGTGGGGTCTCGGTCGGCAAATACGACCTAACCAAGCTGGCGTTAACGGAACTTGGCGCCGATGTCTTTTTCGAACGTGTTCGACTAAAGCCGGGAAAGCCGACCGTATTCGCAAAATTAAAAAATACACTCGTATTTGGTCTCCCCGGCAACCCTGTCTCGGCCGCTGCAACTTTTTATTTGTTTGTAAGAAAGGCGATCCTGATCATGCAAGGTGCCGCGCATAGCGACCTCAACAACGGGACGGCGATCGTATCGAAACCTGTAAGGGCACCCAAAGAACGTGATGCCTACTTACCTGCGGTGTTGATCTCCGAGACTGACGGCACTTTGAAAGCAGACCCGTTGGAATGGCATGGCTCGTCCGATTTCATCGGTTTTGCGGACTCGGACGCTTTGATATCTATCCCTCGCGGGAGCGCTTTCGACGCGGGTTCACCGGTTCCCGTCCTTTTCCTGTGATATTTGATAGGCTAGTTAAGAATGGAGCAGCCCGCCGCCCTTGCACACATCGCAATTCATGATACGGTCGAACGCCTGCTTGCGAACGCGCCGACTGGAAGATTATTGGATGTTCCGGCGGGCGAAGGAGCCCTCGCAAAGCGGCTAGTCGATGCCGGTTTTGAAGTGTCATGCTGTGACCTGTATCCGCAGATATTCAAGCTCGATGGAGTAGAAATTAGTCAGGGAAATCTGGATGGCTCACTTCCATTTGAAAACGCTTCGTTCGAGTATGTTGTTTGTGTCGAAGGCCTAGAACATATCGAAAATCCGTCAAATGCAATACGCGAATTTGGACGGATTCTAAATCCCGACGGTACCCTGATCGTTTCTGTCCCAAACATAATGAACATCGAAGAACGACTCAAATGGTTGTTTTCTGGCTATACTTCGCACTTCAAACCGCTTTCCGCTCAAGCGCGAGAAACGATATCAAAGGAATTTGGCGGAATGGAGGAAATCGCTCTTCACGTAAATCCGATAAGTTATTCGGAGTTGCGCTATCACCTGGAGACGAATGGTTTTGCGGTTGACAGCGTTCACCTCGACAAGCCAAAGCGAAACAGTTGGGCATTTTATCCAATAGTCGGATTAATACGGCTTGTTTCTTGGTTTTCTTCAAAGCAAAAACGAAGGGAACGCTGGGCCGACGAGCTCAATTCGAATGAAGTGCTTCTCGGCGGCAATACTCTGATCTTTAAGGCGAAAAAGGTATGAGCGAACTCTCGCATTACGACGAAAAAGACGGCATCCGAATGGTCGATGTCTCAGAAAAGGCTGTGACGACAAGGCGGGCCGTTGCTTCCGGCAAGGTTCTGCTCACGCCCGAAACACTCTCGATACTCAGAAAGAACGAGAATCCAAAAGGAAATCCGCTCGAGATCGCACGCATCGCCGGCATTATGGCAGCAAAGAGAACGTCGGATCTGATCCCTCTCTGTCATCAGATCAATCTGTCAAAGGCGAATGTAAGCGTCGAATTTGCAGAATTTGGCATCCAAATCGAAGCTGAGGCAATTACAACGGGTCAAACCGGGGTCGAAATGGAAGCGCTCACCGCCGTGTCGGTTGCGGCGTTAACTATCTACGATATGTGCAAAGCGGTTCAGAAAGATATCGGGATCAGCGACATTCGCCTTGAATCAAAGATCGGCGGTAAGACCGACTATGACCGAAAATCTTTCGCTTAGCAGGAACTTTCAGGTAAACTAATTCGTAAATTGTTCAGGGAGAAATCGCCGTTATGCAGTACAGAATTGCCAAAGATGCCGAGCCCCAGTTTACACTCCTTCTTATCGCTACGATCGTAAGCGTTCTTTTGTGGGTTGCCTCCTGGTACATTCCGCTTGTTGGCTACGTCGTTTATCCGCTGCGGCTCTTTGCGACGTTCATCCATGAAGGCGGCCACGCTCTTGCGACGATTCTTACGGGCAATTCGGTTCAAAGTTTGACCGTATCGCCGGACGGAAGCGGCGAGGTCTATTCACTCGGCAGCGGCTTGCTTTCGGGCCTGCTGATATCAAGTGCCGGTTATCTCGGTACCACCGTTTTTGGAGCCGGATTGCTTGCATGGATCCGTTACGGTTTTTCGTCACGTATGGCGCTCTACGTTTCGGCAGGATTCGTGGCGGTGATGACTGTGATCTTCGGATTCCTTGCC
>CAYTDJ010000047.1:0-11030 GCA_964436265.1 uncultured Chloracidobacterium sp.
AATCAACTTTCTGATCGAGAATATATGATCCGCAAATTCAGTTTGCTGTTACTTGTTGTCGGTGCCTTTTGCATCACCGCGATTTCCCAAGGTCTCACTGTCCGGGAAATCATGGCAGAACCTTCGATCGCCGGGATGCGCGTCGAGGGTGAAAAGCTTTCACCGGATGGAAAGAAAGTCATCTTTCTGTGGAATGCCGAAGGTAAAATGCCTCGCGACCTCTATCTGGCAATGACCGGAGGTGGTACGCCGGTGAAAATTCTCAGCCCGGGCGATCTGCCTGCACCGACACGGCCGCTGGAACGCGAGAACAAACTAGATTACGGATTGGAACTTCGTGACGATTTTGTGAAGGCTCGAGAGAACCAGCTCGGAGGTTTCGAGTGGTCGCCGGATTCCAGCAAGCTTTTGTTTTCTCATGGCGGCGATCTATATGTTTTGAAACCAGATGAGAGGTCACCAAAGAGATATACGCGAACGCAATCGCCCGAATTCGGCGCAAGGTTTCTGGACAATGACCGCATCCTCTTTTCGCAGTCCGGAAACGCATTCGTTTTGAACACTGCCGATTCCACATTGGTTCAATTAACGAAAGAGGCAAACCAGCAGAACTTCATTTCCGTTGGAAACATTACACCGAACAAAGCAGGGACACTGATCGCCTATGTGGTTTCTGACAGCTCGAAACAGCGGCAACTGGTGGTGCCGAATTTTCTGCCGGAGTTCGTCACGGGCGGCGGGCCGCGACGCGGATGGTCGGAACAGAAGGTTTTCGCCGCACCTGCCGACGGCAGCCGAGAAACACCGTTTGAGATCAAACTTCCCAAGTCAGAAGGCGTAAGCGGCATTCGTCGAATGGTATGGGCGTCTGACGGGCAGAGCCTGATCGTAGATCGTGTCGATAAGGACACCAAGCGTCGGCAGCTTTTCTATGTTCATAACGTCGGCAGCAAAGCAGAACAGATGATCCTCGTTACCGAGGAAACCGACGAGAAATGGCAGGCGTCGCTCTCTGCAATATTTGAACCTAGTCCGAATAAACCAAACGAATTGTTTTTCGGTTCGGAACGCGATGGTTATAACCACCTCTATCTGGCCCGTCTTGAACGGCAGAAACCTGAGCCGAACCCGACAGGCGAACGACGTCAGGAAAATCCTACAGATGCGGGCTACAGCACAAATGTCGCGATATCGCAGCTTACAAAAGGAAACTGGCAGGTCGAATGGGCTAAATGGACTGCCGATGGCCAGATCGTACTGATGTCCACCGAAGAAGGATACAAGGAACGTGAGTTCTTCGCCTTGTATCCTGCAACCGGGCAAAAAGCAAAGCTATACTCGAATGAAAAAGGAATGAAAGCGTCGCCGCAGATGGACGAGGCAAGTGGCCAGCCGACGCTGCTTTTCGAACAATCGAACTGGAACATTCCGGGCGAACTCTACACGCAAAAGGTTTGCCCTCAATGTCGAGGTCTGAATATTCCTATTAAGCTGACCAACTCGGTACCTGAATCCTTTAAGGCCCGTAAGTGGACCGAACCGAAGTTCGTCGAGATCGCCTCGAGAGACGGCAAGAACATCCCCGCAAAGATCTATCTTCCCGCCGGGCACGACGCTAAGAAGAAATATCCGATGGTGATCTTCGTCCACGGTGCCGGGTATCTTCAGAATGTGATCAACGGATGGAACAACTATTATCGTGAGTTTATGTTCAACGATCTGTTGACGCGAAAAGGTTATGTCGTACTGGACATAGATTATCGCGGATCGGCGGGCTATGGGCGCGAATGGCGAACGGACGTTTACGATTTTCTTGGCGGAAAGGACTTTGACGACCACATCGATTCGATCGATTTCATGGTAAAGAATTACGGCGTCGATCAAAAACGCATCGGCGTTTATGGCGGAAGTTACGGCGGGTTCATGGCCGGAATGCTCGTCACGCGTGCACCGGAACGCATTGCGGCGGCGGCGGCGTTGCGGCCCGTATTCGATTGGAAGAACTATTACGCCTCATCGCCTCAATATACGGCGCAGCGACTGGGCTTTCCGGACAAGAACCCGGAAGCATACAAACGCAGTTCGCCGATCACGTATGCCGACAAACTTGAACGGCCTCTGTTGATACTCCATGGGATGGTCGATGACAACGTTCACGTTCAGGATTCGGTTCAGATGATCGAGAAACTTGTCCGACTCGGCAAGACCCAGTATTTTGAAGCGATGCTTTATCCGTCCGAGAATCACGGTTTTGTGCGGCCCGAAAGCTGGGCGGACGAATACGAACGGATACTAGCGTTGTTCGAAAAACACCTCAAATAATGGACAATTGACAGTGGATAATGGACAATTCTGAGGAACGGAAATTGTCCATTGTCCGTTATTCAATGTCCATTATGAGGATCTTAATTACCGGCGGAGCCGGTTTTATCGGGTCGCATCTCTGCGAACGACTGCTGTCTGAGGGCAATGAGGTGATTTGCCTCGACAATTTTTTCACCGGACGCAAATCGAACATCGCCCATCTTTTGGAAGATCGGAATTTCGAGCTTGTTCGCCACGATGTGACCGAACCGATACTGCTGGAGGTCGACCAGATCTACAATCTCGCTTGTCCTGCTTCACCCGTCCATTACCAGTACAACCCTGTTAAGACCGTGAAGACGAGCGTAATGGGAGCGATCAACATGCTAGGTATGGCGAAGCGCGTTAAGGCTCGCATCCTCCAGGCGTCTACCAGTGAGGTGTACGGCGATCCGCTCATACATCCGCAAACGGAAGATTATTTCGGAAACGTTAATCCCATTGGCCTCCGAAGCTGCTACGACGAAGGCAAACGCGTCGCGGAAACGCTGATGATGGACTACCACCGGCAGAACGGCGTCGATACCCGTATCATTCGTATTTTCAATACTTATGGTGAGCGGATGCTCGAAAATGACGGCCGTGTGGTTTCGAACTTTGTCGTACAAGCGCTTCGAGGCAGTGAGCTTACGGTATATGGCGACGGTTCACAAACACGTTCTTTCTGTTACGTCAGCGATCTTGTCGAAGGAATGGTGAGGCTGATGAATACAGAAACAGACGACATCCATCTGCCTGTAAATATCGGCAATCCGGGCGAATTCACAATGAACGAACTAGCCGATGAAGTGGGTAAAGCAACCGGCAAGCCGATCAAGATCAAGTACCTGCCTTTGCCGCAGGACGACCCGAAGCAGCGGAGACCCAACATCGAACGGGCTGAGAAATTGTTAAACTGGACGCCGTCCGTTCCGTTGGCGGAAGGGCTAAAGAGGACTGTGGACTATTTCAAAGGCGTTATCAGATAGAGATTTATGAAGATCTTAATTACGGGCGGAGCCGGGTTTGTCGGCAGCCATCTTGCAGACAAATTGATCGAACAAGGCCACCAGATAACGGTCATCGATGACCTCTCAACGGGCCGATATTCCAACGTAGAACATCTCGAGGGAAACGCAAATTTCCGGCTCATCATCGACACGGTCCTGAATCAGGATCTGATGGAAGAACTTATTCGCGAATCCGATCGAGTCTTCCATATGGCGAGCGCGGTAGGAGTCCGGCTTATCATGGAGCAGCCGGTCAAGACGATCGAGACCATCTTTCACGGCACCGACGTGGTTTTGAGATTTTGCTCGCGATATCGTAAACGCGTCTTAATACCGAGCACGTCAGAGGTTTACGGCAAGGGCGCGTCCATACCGTTTCGTGAGGAGGATGATCTCCTTACGGGCGCAACCGACAAGCATCGCTGGGCATACGCCTGCGCAAAAACGCTCGACGAGTTCCTCGCGTTGGCTCACTGGAAAGAGACGCGACTTCCCGTTGTTGTGGTCAGGCTATTTAATACGGTCGGCCCGCGGCAGACGGGTCAATACGGAATGGTCGTGCCCCGATTTGTACATTCTGCGGTGAGGAACGAGCCGATCACGGTCTTCGGCGATGGAACGCAGCAGCGATGCTTCGGGCATGTGCTTGACGTCGTAGAGGGGCTTTCGAAACTGCTCGAGTCACCACAGTGTTTTGGCCAGGTAATTAACCTTGGAAACGATGAAGAAGTGTCGATCCTTGGACTTGCGGAAAGAGCTATCGAGCTTACCGGCAGCAAGAGCGAGATCCGCTACATTCCCTACGAAGAGGCATACGGCGACGGCTTCGAAGATATGAGAAGGCGGGTTCCGGGACTCGATAAAGCTAAGAGACTGATCGGTTACCAGCCAACCCGAAGCCTTTCGGACATCATCAATGATGTTGCGAACGAATTCAGAAAGGAATCGGCCGCGGCCGCTTAGTTGATGTCGAAATATCTCAAGTTTATCTATCTGACGGCGATCGTACTGACGATGGCCGTCTCAGCTTTTGCCCAAGGCGGCGTAAAGGGCAAGGTCCGGTCAAACCGCGGTGCCGCGATCGCGAACGCGACGGTGACAGCCAGGCAGAGCGGCAGGGACGTGAAAACGGTCAAGACCGATGCGAAGGGCGTGTTCCAGTTGACGGGGTTACAGAGCGGGGTTTACAGCCTGGTTTTCGATGCTGACGGCTTTCAGTCGGGATTGCTGCAGGGCGTAGAGGTCAAGGGAGGTGTTCGCGATCTCGGCGACCGTCTCATTTTGTTTCCGGATCAGGGAACCCAAGTGATCATCAACGGCAGTGTCTTTTACAAAGAAGGAACGAGCCTCGGCGGTGCGAAGATAGACATCGAAAAGATAAACCCCGATGGAACAACTAAAAAGCTGACGTCGTTGTACACAAACGTCAGCGGTGAATTCACATTTCGCCAACCACAGGGAGCCGCAAAATTTCGCATCACGGCTAAGTTCAAAGGTGCAGAAGGCGTCAAGGAGCTTGAGGTTGATACCGCGGCTATTTACCGGCTTGCTATCACGCTAGATATCTCACGAACAGAAAAGTAAAGATCGCTCAGGCGTTCTAATTGATGGTCTCGGATATCTCTTCAGCTGGCTGCATGGCGTTTGCATTGGCTGAGTCGGTTACGATCAGCGGGAATTCATCCATTACATGCGTGTCGCAAAGCGTTTGCACCCAGTAAGTACCTGCCTGCGGGAAGACCACGTTAATAAAGAAGCTGACATTGTCGGTGAAACCGCCCGACGCGAGTGAAATAGGGGTTGGCTGTGACGTCACCACGAGGTTTGAACGGTCTGGAGAGAGAATTCTAACTTCCGTCTCATGATCACCCTCACCCCGCCAATGATTGATCACCGCAAATTTGATAAGCGAGACGGGTAGCTTCTCGACCATGATGTTCTGAAAGATCCCCATCAGTGAGATCTTATTGCCCATTTCGATCCGAACATCGTCGCAAAGCAGCGTGTAAACAAGATTTAGATTTTCTGGTTGCATCAAAACACTTTCGAACCTGACGATGCACTCGCATTCAGGTAACTGTCTGAAACGAAATGCATTCCTTCCGATCTATACGGATAACGACCCGATCCGAAACAACCGTTTACGGTCTCGATCGAACCATGTACTCGATTTTTATCTTTTCGACCGCGTCGGTCAAGGTTATACTCTTGAAATGCGTTCGTGAGGTCGATTGCAGCGGCTAGGCTTTCTTGCATTGCGATCCGTAATAACTGAATCGATATACTCGATCCCTACGAACCGTGTTGTAGAGGTGCTTACATATTTACTCATCGTGCTCTGTTTATCTCTAACCGGTGTTGCCGGATTACAGATGGCGTATATGATGTATCTCGATCGCCTCGATAAAGAACGAAAGAAGCGACTTCACGACCTCGAGATCAAGTGCAAGGAACTGGGACGCCGTCTTGCAGATGCCGAATCTCGACTTGTTGAACAAGATCGGATACTCGATGTTCTGTATGCCGAGCTAGATGACGAGGAAGCGTGGGCAGACCTTTTGGACGACCGCTAATCTATTAGAAGTTCTGCGACTGTGGCTCCCCAGCCACCTGAAAACTCGTCGCCCGACCGGAAGCCCTTTACAAACTCAGTTTCCTTCAAAACACTTCTAACGATCTCGCGCTGGACACCGATCCCTTTTCCATGGATCAACCTGATAATCCGAAAGCCTTTCCTTCTCGCTTCCTCGAGATACGCGATCGTAACGGCCCGAACCTCTTTCGGATCGAACGCATGCAGGTCGAGAGAGTCGGTGATCTCAATTTCTACGGGCTCATCACCAAGTAGGAGGTTTTCAGGGCAGTCCGACATTTATCTCGATTTAGCCTGTTGAAACTGTGCGATGTCCTCGGGCGGCGTGACCTTTAACCGGCTCTTATCTTTGTAGACGACGAATCGTTTTTCTTCCATTCGCCCTTCAGGATGCCGAAGCTGGATGGTGAACGTCTTATTGTCTCCAACGCCTTCGGTCTTTAGCGGCAGCAGTCCCCAAACCTCTCCAGTCGTTCGCCAAACCGTGTAGTAACTTTGATCGTATTTATCAAATGCCAATACAAGAATGCCGTCAAAGTCCGGCTCGACGCCATCGATAGCCTTCACGATGTTGGTTCGGGTCAGGATAACCCAGTTTCCGGGCGTTGCCGCTCGACCGGTGCTAACCGTTGCCGTTTCTGAATCCAGTCGCTGCCATGTAACAAACTTGCGGTTATTCGCTTGAAAGAAAACGATCTCACTTGGTACCTGCAGCTCGACCTGTCGTCCAAACAACCAGCCCGCAGGGGCGGGAGAAACCGACGGGTCCAGCTTTACCAAATACCAGATATCGTATTTTTCATCTAGTTTCTCGGGCTCACCTGCAACTTTTGCTGACTCGATCTCCTCACTCCGGGTTCGATTAAGCTTGCTTTGCTCCCCTTTGGTCGAGTCGTCAACGTCAGGCAGTTCCTGCTTCGGAACAAACTTCCAATCCATGATCTCAAAATTGGAGCCGCTGGCGAGCTTGAAGAGTACGTTTTCCTGATTCATGTCGGGCGCAAGCCGCAGGTTGGATTTATTTCTCAATTGTCCGGCCGCCTGAGGCGATAGTGCCTTAAAACCTTCCGCGAGACTTTGCGACTTCGATAGTGTTTCGCTCGTTATGACATGCTGAGCCTCGATCCATCCCTCGGTATTCGCCTCGTCGCGGGCACGCACCCGATACCACAATACTTTTTCGAACTCGACCTGATCGAGCATATCCAATCTGTCTCCGCGTTTCACCTCCAATAGATCGGCCGCGACCACAGCATATGATGTCCGGATCTGTGCCGTCTTGGAGATCACCGTTGCCGTATCCGAAAGGCCCACTATTCCGGTTACTGCACTATAAGCGCTGTCGAACCAGGTGCATCCTGTCTGAATGAACAAACTAGAAACGATCGTCAAGATAATTAAAGTTCTGTATTTCTTCACCGTTTGGTCCCGATATTCCGCTGATTATTATAGCCTAAGCGTCGGAGTATTTGCTTTTGCCGGCCGGTCAATTTTTGTGAAACCGATAACAGGGTCGTTCTTCCACTCGAAGTGGAAACGATGCCTACTTGCCCAAGTTCGGCTGACCAATCCACATTTTCATTTCCAAATACAAATCGTTCAAGCGTTGTAGTCGAACTGATGGATTCTCTTAATAGCCTCGTAGCGTCAATTCTCTCTGGGGACCCGGCTGCCCTTTCGAAGATCCTCTTGAGCAAATTATCTGAGTCTACCTTGCCCTTGGTCGCACTCAAGATGTCAATATCAATTAGAAAAGCCACAATAATCGCCCGTGCATATATTTCAGACGCTGCCCCTGGTCCGGCTAATGGCTTTCTAGGCCGCTCACCCTCATCTATTGAATGTGCTCGAGACAGAGTATCCAAAAAATCATCGAATCGTATCCGACCCAGTTTGACACCGATTTTGAGAGATTGATAAAGGGCAAAACCCTCGTAAAACCATGCGTAGTCTCCCGCTAGATCGACTCCATTTGGAAACCAAAGATGAAAGATCTCGTGCCGAAGCTGTTCATGCAGCCTCTGTTGCGACTGCGTCTTAAACGGCATGTCTGAAGAAACGATCACGACTGACTGACCGCGGGTTTCAGCCTCCCAATTCCCCGGATTCTCTTTAGCCGGAAATCCCGTGATCGCGATAGATGGCCTTGCGTTCTTTAGAGGTCCGAGATTACGAGAGTATTCATCAAATATCTCTTGCACCATCGCCGCCGCTTCTTCGTCAGAAAACAGCCAACTTCCCGAAAGATTGAGATCGATCGGGCCGGCGTGTCCAACAATTCTGGTGTTTCTGATGTCCTTTCCGATACTGATCACACTTCGTTCTACACTTTTCACGATTAGCGAGTCTTTAGAAGGATCGCTGTCGGATGAAAACAACTTCCAGCCTTGAGGCAATGTGATCGTGAGCTTGGCAGAAATGCTGCGGTCACTTCCAACTATCTGAGGCAACAGGTCGTCGAGAAAAATAATTCCCTGTTCACCCGAGACCCAGGACGAATGGGCCGCGGCGGACCTGTCTTTCACTGGGGATAGGTCGGCCTTATAAGACCAGCTTCGGTACGCCGAACCCGCTAGAAATTCGCCGGGCATGAGCTGCTTATAGGCTATCGGTCCCGACCCGCCAGACAGGACCACCTCAGAAATGCGTTCGCCCAGCTTTTTGTTTCCCGTAACCGCCTTTTTAAAGTAGAAATTCAATGGATTGACCGGAGCGAAATCAACCGCGAAACGACCATCTACCTGCGCCGAGCGTGTATTTGCGGAAATAACTATCTTTGCCTCGACCTCCTGACCGTATGTAACGAACTCCAAAACGAGTATCAGCCCCACCGGGATCAGATAATTATGGACCGAAAATTTTGACATTGGGGTCTATCGTGATTAAACTCGTGCTTTGCGGCCAGGTATTCTTCAGACTCGCTTAAAGAATAGGGAATTTTATGAGTCTAATCAAAATTGTCATTTACGCCATTGCGTTTGTCATCAGTCTTTTGTTTCTGGGCAGGTTCTTCTTTTGACCGACGCAGGTTTTGAAAATTGTCGATTTGGCAGATAGTATTAAGAATGGCGGTCCGATCAAGACCGCCATTCTTTTTTTATGGCTGAACTTCGAAAAATAGGTCGCGCGCTTATTTCACTTTCAGATAAGCGGGGAGCCGCCGAATTCGCAAAGAAGCTCGCCGGATTTGGCGTTCAGATCATTTCTACCGGCGGAACTGCAAAAATGCTTCGCGAAAATGGGTTGACGGTAACCGAAGTCTCTGATCTCACAGGGTTTCCTGAGATGATGGATGGCCGAGTGAAGACACTGCACCCAAAGATCCATGGTGCATTCTTGGCGCTGCGAGATGATCCCGATCACATAGCCTCAATGAACGAACATGGGATCGAACCGATCGATCTCGTCGTGATCAACCTGTACCCCTTCGAAGAGACAACTGCAAAAGAAGACGTAACTATCGAAGAAGCTGTGGAGAACATCGATATCGGCGGCCCGGCGATGATCCGTTCGGCATCGAAAAATTGGCGCGATGTTGCCGTGGTCACCGATCCGGATCTTTATGGGCCGATCATCGATGAAATGGGATCGAATGACGGCTGCCTGACACTTAGAACGCGTCAGCGTCTCGCGGCCCTCGCCTACACAAGAACGGCGAGCTATGATCTCGCTATTTCGTCTTATCTTGCCAGACAGCTTTCCGAAGAAGACCTCGAATTTCTCGAACCTTACAATCCGCTTTCGGGACTTATGTTCATTGAATCGGACGAAGGGATCAATGCGACGTCAGACGGATCAGAACTGCCGCAGGAGATCGATCTCGAACTGTCAAAGGTAAACGATCTTAGATACGGGGAAAACCCACATCAAAAAGCCGGACTCTACACCGCCGGGGATCAAGGCGGAATTGCCAACGCCGAACAACTCCACGGCAAGGAGATGTCATTCAACAATTATGTTGACGCCGAAGCCGCATGGAACCTCGTAAGTGATTTTGACGAACTTGCAGTCGCCATAATTAAGCATACCAATCCTTCCGGTGTCGGGATCGGTCAAACGAATGACGAAGCCTACCGTCTCGCACTTTCGACCGATCCGGTATCGGCATTTGGAGGGATAGTTGCCTTTAACCGAAAAGTAGATGCGACTGCCGCAGCCTCGGTGATCGAAGTATTTTCTGAGGTCATCATCGCCCCCGATTTCGATCCGGAGGCGTTGGCCATTTTCAAAAGCAAAAAGAACCTCAGAGTCCTGAAACTTAGTGAACAGGGTTCAAGATCGAAACTGGAGTACAAACAGATATCCGGCGGATTTCTCGTGCAGGAGCAAGACCTTCATAAGGTCTCAGCCAATGATCTCAAGATCGTGAGCAGGAAGCAGCCAACCGCCGAGGATCTCAAAGCAATGTTGATGGCGTGGCGAGTATGTAAACACGTCAAGTCCAATGCGATAGTGATCGCTAACGAGAATCAGACTCTAGGCGTAGGTTCCGGTCAAATGAATCGAGTTGACTCTGTTCGGATCGCTGCTATGCGTGCCGAGCGTTTCGGACTGCCGATCGTCGGATCCGCTCTAGCGTCAGACGCGTTCTTTCCATTTCGCGACAATGTTGACGAGGCGGCAAAAATGGGAATCGCCGCGATAATACAGCCGGGAGGTTCACTGAGAGACGAAGAATCGATCGCAGCTTCAGACGAACACGGCATTGTAATGGCGTTCACCTCGATCAGACATTTCAAACACTAATACTTCTCGACAAGATGAGTGTAATACTCGGAATCAATACTTTTCACGCGGGTTCATCGGCGGCCTTGATAATTAACGGCGTACCTGTCGCGGCGATCGCAGAAGAGAGGCTAAACCGGGTCAAGTACTTTGCCGGATTTCCGGCGCTGGCGGTTAGGAAATGCCTTGAGATCGGTGGCCTCAGGTTTTCAGACATCGACGCGGTTGCCGTAGGCCGCGATTCGTCGGCCAACCTGCACAAGAAACTTGAATTCGCTCTTAAGAATCCTGCCAAGCTGCTCAATCTTGCCAAGATACGTGCGAAAAGATCATCAATGGATGATCTTCGAACACTGATC
>CAYTDJ010000048.1:0-5767 GCA_964436265.1 uncultured Chloracidobacterium sp.
AATGACAAGCAAACGACTGATCCGATACGCCAAAAAGAACAGCTATCCGTTCCTTTGCATCCACGCCGGAAAAACAACGGAATCCAAGATCGACGGACCGATCGAATACCTCTCGTTAAAAAGATCTCCGGTAGCTTTCAAGATGGACGAGGACCTAGCGTACGATCCGCTTTTTCAGCGGCACGCAACCCGAGTTCTGAGAAAGCTGATGGAATTCAACCCGGACCTTATCCATATCACGGGCCTGAACGACGTTAGCATAGTCGGCGCATACCTTGCCTGGAAGCTACGGCTGCCGCTTTTGGGTTCGTGGCATACGAACATACACGAATTTGCCGCCCGCAGGTTGATGAAAATATTCAGGTTTCTTCCGGACGCAACGGTAGAGAAAATGACCGGGTTTGCCGAGAGGAAGATAATGGACGGCGCGGTGCTCTATTACAAGATGCCGAAGGTCGTCCTTTCGCCAAATCAGGAACTCGTTGAGATCTTGGGAAAAGGAACCGGCCGGGCATCACACTTGATGAGCCGGGGAGTGGACACGGAGAAATTTTCACCGGAGAAGAGGACCGTTGACGACGGCATCTTCCGATTGGGATTCGTCGGCAGACTAAGAGCGGAAAAGAACGTAAGGCTTTTGGTCGATCTTGAGAAACGACTGCTCGACGCAGGAAAGACGAATTTCAAGTTCCTGATCGTAGGCGAAGGAAATGAACGGGAATATCTAGAATCAAATCTGAAGAATGCCGAGTTTACAGGCTTTCTTGATGGGGAGAAGCTTTCGGAAGCCTATGCTAACATGGATGTTTTCGTGTTCCCTTCGGAAACCGACGCATTCGGCAATGTTGCTCAGGAGGCTTGTGCGTCCGGTGTTCCTCCGATAGTCACAGACAAAGGTGGGCCCAAGTTTATTATCGAGGACGGAAGATCAGGTTTCATCGCAGCAGATCTCGATGATTTTTTTGAATATTCTTCACGCGTCATGGACGACCCGGAGCTGTTGGCGCGAATGAGTTCGGAAGCAGTGAAACGTGCGCAGGCAAGTTCCTGGGACTCAGTGTTTGAGAAGGTCTATTCAGCTTATGACGAATGTATCAGGCTAGAGGCCGAAAACAAGCTTCGCAATACTGGTGGTAAGGCGATCTTGCAGGAAACAAATGAACGAGATTACATATGAAGAAATTCCCGCCGAGATCCCAGCCCAAACTATAACTGACGCGCTGCGAGGTCTTTGGCAGAATCCTTCACAGTTTATACGATACTGGAATTATAAAGGTGCGATCCTTAGCGGAGTTTTGCGTGCTCCGATCTTTTTGCTCACGTATCTCATTGGAAAGGAAAGCCTGAAACTTGCGGTCGGTGCAGCAGCAGTCCAGTTTGTCTTCCGTTTCTTTTTTGCGGGTATTAGTGGTGCTTTGATCCAGTCATTCCGACGCGTCGAACCGGCATGGAAGGCATTGATGGCGGTATTGATGATGGTTCCGCTCGTAAGCCACCTCTTCGAGTTTGTGCTGCAGGCTGGATTTGCATATTTTACTTCAACCCAGGCACATACGGACGAGGCAATATTGCGGTCGATCTGCGTATCGGTCATTTCGGCTATATTTACAATGTTTGCGATGCGGCGAAACATAATGATCGTCGGCGAAGAAGAAAGTAAATCGTTCTTTCATGACATTACGCGACTGCCGATCGTCATTTTCTATTTCATTGCTTTTATCCCGAACGAATTGTCAGGATTCTTTCGCCGCGGGGCCATTATCGGCGGTATGATCGGCATTGCCGCTTTCGGTCTCTTCGCTCAGCTTCTATGCTGGGCGATCACAAACAAGAGTTCGTGGACTTACGGAAACGGAAAGGCGATCCCGATGCTGCAGTATTGGGGAGTTGATGGAATGATCGTGCTCTCTATAGGCATCATGATCTCCACTTACGTTTATAACCGCTCGAAACATCACAGTTATTGATCTAGAAGTGTCATCGGGTCCGATCAAATCCGTACATATAACCAACTACTACCACAAGAATTCGGGTGGGATCAGTACGTCGTTCAATAATCTTCTCGCTGCCGCAGAGCGACATCAACGCCAAGTACGTCTGATCGTCCCCGGCGAGTCGGAAACCGTCGAAGAGATAAACGAATTCGCGAAGATCTACTACGTTCCGGCAAATTATTCCCCTCTTTTCGACAAGCGATACCGGATCATGATGCCGTGGCAATACATGGTCAAGGATTCGATCATCAGAAAGATCCTGCTTGAAGAAAAGCCCGACATGATCGAAGTTACGGACAAGTACACCTTGAGCCTGCTGGGCGTGATGATCCGCACGAACAATTTCAAAAAGCTCGGCCGCCCGATGCTTGTCCATTTCTCGTGCGAACGGATGGATGACAACGTCGGCTCATTCCTAACTGGCGGAAAGATCGGAAAATGGTTTGCCCGACGTGTTATCGGAAACTACACGATGCCGAGTTTCGATTATCACATTGCGAATTCTGTTTATACCGCAGAAGAGTTTTTCGAATCGCTCGATCGGGAGAAGAACGAGAGCGGGAATAAGGCATTTCTCAATTGGTGCTGGCGTTTCTTCAAGGCGCCACGAGTTCATCACTCTGAGCGAATTCGCGTTTGCCCGAGAGGGGTCGATTCGGTAAATTTTACGCCCGACCGTCGGTCAGACGAGGTTCGAATGGAAATGATCGAAAGATCGGGAATCCCTGCGAACGCGACGATACTGCTTTATGCCGGTCGCATCTCACCGGAAAAGAACATCGGCCTGTTGGTGGACGTAATGAAGGAACTGGCAGGCGATACGGGTCGAGACTATCGTCTCTTGGTCGCCGGGGCCGGGCCGAAAAGCGATTGGCTAAGGCAGCAAGGGGAGAAAACTACGCCAGGGAAGATCGTCCAACTTGGACATCTGGACAAAGAGACGCTCGCTAATTATTACGCAAACGCCGATGTCTTCATCCATCCGAATCCGCGCGAACCGTTTGGGATAGCACCGCTGGAAGCAATGGCCTCGGGCGTACCGACCGTTGCCCCAAACGCGGGCGGGATCCTCTCATATGCGACAAACGAGAACGCATGGCTTGTCGAACCGACCGGCAAACAATTTGCTGATGCGATCCGCGAAGTCATAAGCGATGAGCAAGTGAGAAATTCAAAGGTACAGAAGGCTCTTGCGACGGCGCGTGAGAATACACGCGAAGCCTCGACCGACCGCTTGTACGCGACCTATGATGAGATCTATGCGGACTTTCATTCTCGCCGTGAATTATTCACCGACGTCGAAGCGGCGAAGGAGTATGACTTTGTTACGGAATTATTAAGCACGGATCCGAAAGAATAGCGCGTTGGGATGTATCGACTAAACTTATACTTTGCTAAGATCCGAAGCGTCCCTGCTGTAAACTTTATTTAATGATCGATCTCGTATTTGCAAATCTTAGAGTAAGGCCTTTTCGAACTCTCATCAGCGTTATCGGTGTCGCACTCGGCGTTGTCCTTGTGGTGCTGTTCACCGGACTCGCTACCGGAATGACGAATGACATGGCTAAACGCGCTTCGAACTGGAAGGCCGAGATAGTATTTACGCGGCCGGGAGCAATGGAACTTACGAGTTCCAATGCTTCGGTGAGCACTACATACGCAGAACGGCTTCAACAGATCGAAGGCGTTCAGTCAACCGTTCCGGTCATCCGCTATGTTACGCCCGACACAAAAGGACGCTGGGGAATTCAGCAGCTCGACGGTGTCGATTGGGAGCCATTTGCGGCGATGAACGAGATGTCGATCGTCGAAGGCCGCGCACCGAAGGCAAATGACGAGGTGGTCCTCGACCAACGGCAGCTGAAGGAAGATAACGCAAAGATCGGCGACACGATCAAGCTGTTTGGCGGAAAAGACTACAAGATCGTTGGCGTGTTTTCACCGCCATCGGGTTCGCGGATAAAGATGTCTCTTGGTGCAATGCAGGAAGCTCTGGAGGCGTCAGGCAAGTGCACTTATATTCTTGTAAAGATCAAAGACGGCGCCGACCCGGCGGCAGTAGCAGCCAAAATAAACGAAGTTCTGCCGGGCAATAAGATCAATCTTACAAGCGACCTGATCATAGATGCTCAGGATCGCGTGCCGGCATTGAATCTCTTTCTCAAGGTCCTTGTCGGCCTCGGAGCGTTCGTCAGCACGATCTTTGTATTGCTCTCGATGTATACGACCATAACAGAACGCCGGAAGGAGATCGGCATTCTGAAATCCCTTGGCGCGTCGAAATCGTTCATTATTCAAGCCATCGAGGGCGAGGCACTAATGATCGGAATTCTTGGAGTTCTTCTCGGTATCGTGGTCGCATTTGCCGCGTCGGTTGCGATCGGACGGACATTCGAGCTCGCATTCGAATTCAGTTCCGGCTGGGTATTGACGGCCGTCGCCATCGCTATTATCGGCAGCCTATTCGGTGCGCTCTATCCGGCTTGGCGAGCTTCTGTCATCGATCCCGTGGAAGTTATGGCGAACGAATAGGACCCAAATTTCGTATCAACAATTTAATGACCGAAACTACGCTCCACTCGGCCGTTCAGAACGAAAAACTCTCTTCAAAGCAGGGATTTCTCCAGAAACTCTTCGCGGTTTGGTTTGACGCTTTTGTCTATAACCAGATCTGGGAAGACCCTCGCGTCGACATCGAGGCACTTCAGATCGACGGGAGTTCGAGGATCCTTACCATTTCATCCGGCGGCTGTAACGCGCTGAACTACCTCGTCGAAAACCCGCAGACGGTTACCGCTGTCGATCTAAACAGGCATCATATATATCTGTTGAATCTGAAGCTCGCGGCCGTTAAATATCTGCCGTCTTACGACGATTTCTTCGAATTTTTTGGCGAGGGAAAGGGCAAAAATACGGGCTCCAACTATCTTCGCTACATACGGCCGCACCTCGATAAGGACACCCGTTATTTTTGGGAATCGAACACATTTGGCGGAAGCATACTGTATGGCGAGAGGATCAGTTTCTTTGCTAACGCGGGCCTGTATGATCACTCTCGAAACGGTTATTTTCTTCGGTTCTTTCACGCCTTGTCGCGTTTGTTTGGTTGCCGACCGGACGAAGTCCTGAATGCCGGATCGATCGACGAACAGGAACAGCTTTATAACAAATATATCGATCCGTTCTTTGATTCGTTCATGATCAAGACGCTCGGGAAACTTCCGGTCACGATGTTCGGTCTCGGGATCCCTCCGCAGCAATATGAGGAATTGAAGAAAGACGTCGAATCGGGAAAGACAGTGATAGATATTTATCGTGAACGTACGAGACGTCTCGCCTGCGATTACCCGATAAACGAAAATTACTTCGCGTGGCAGGCGTTTGCCCGAAAATACGACACCAAGGATCGGATCGCTGTTCCCGAGTACCTGAAACCGCAAAATTACGAGACGCTTAGGTCAAACATTGATCGACTGACCGCAAAAGTAGCCTCTGCGACCGACGAGATAAGAAACAGCGAACCCGGAACATTCAATCGGTTTGTGTTTCTTGACGCTCAAGATTGGATGAACGCGGAGCAAATGACCGAACTTTGGTCCGCGATCGCTGAAAAAGGCGAAGCCGGATCGCGCATTATTTTTCGCACCGCCGGTGCGGCGTCTCCGCTTGACGCCAACCTCCCTGAAGAACTTCTCGCCAGGTTTCATTACGAAAAGGAAGCCTCGGAACGTCTGTTCAAGCAGGACCGAGCGTCGATCTACGGCGGCTTCCAT
>CAYTDJ010000048.1:5867-10939 GCA_964436265.1 uncultured Chloracidobacterium sp.
ATGGACCGCATGTATCGCTTGCAGCGGTACTTTTATGACGCGACTCGAAAGTTCTATCTTCTCGGCCGCGACCAATTGCTTCGGGAGATGGACGTGCAGCCCGGCGAGAAGGTTCTCGAAGCCGGCTGCGGCACGGCGAGGAACTTGATCATTCTGGCGGGGCGTTGCCGGGACGCAAAATTATTCGGACTTGACGCTTCGGCGGCAATGCTCGAAACGGCACGTATGAAAGCCGATGCCGCCGGTGCCGAAAATATCGAACTCAAGACCGCTCTTGCCGACGATTTCGCGTTCGACACGACTTTTGAATTGGCCGAACCGTTCGACAAGATCTTCTTCTCCTATTCGATCTCGATGATCCCGCCGTGGCGCGAATCTATCGAAAACGCTCTCGCGAACTTAATACCGGGCGGCGAACTTTTCATCGTCGATTTTTACGATCAGGCTGATCTCCCGAAACCGTTTCAGAGACTTTTGAAATGGTGGCTTTCGAAATTTCATGTTCGGTTTTGGTCCGATCTTATGCCGTATCTTGAATCGCTTGAACGGTCAGGTTTGGTCTCGCTTGAGGTCCGGCCGCTGTTCCGGCGTTATTCGTTTATCGCTCGACTGAAAAAACCTTAGGAACTTTTCCGAGCGGTTTAGTCCTTTATCGACTTCAATTTACCTGCCGTTGTTTAAGATTGTGGTTTAGGCAATCCCTTTATTTTCTTCGATTTAGCGGAGAAATCTTTTGACTGTGTTTCAGCGATGGGATATACTCTTACTTCTAATACGTGAATCACCGTTGGCAAGATGGCACACCTGAGTTTAGTAAAACCGCTCTCACAAGTACAGGAAGAGCAGAAACACTCGGATGAGATCTTGCTGGAATCGGCGGGCCTCGCGTTCACACGCGGAACCATTGCCGAGGTCGCCGGCGGCACAAGTGCAGGGAAAACAAGCCTGATGCTTTCCCTGCTTTCAAAACTTACCTCCTCGGGCGAGATATGTGCGGTTGTTGATTCGGCTGACTGTTTCGATCCGCGGACGGCCGTTCTGGCAGGTGTCGAACTGGAGAATCTTCTCTGGGTCAAATGCGGCGGCCAATTGGAAAAGGCATTTATGTCCGCCGACCATCTCGTCCAGGCGAAAGGTTTCGGGGCCGTTTGGCTTAACCTTAACGGCCTGCCGCTCCATAAGCTGAAGTTCGTGCCGAGGACGTATTGGTACCGCTATCGCACGCGGATAAAAGAAACGCCGACGCTGCTTTTGGTGACGGCGGAGGAACCTGTTACGGGCTCCGCGTCGCAGCAGTCGTTTCTATTTTCACGCGAACGCACTGTTTGGTCGGGCAGCGGGCGTTTCAAGTTATTGAGGGAGTTTCGCATAAACATGGATTCGCGGAAACAGTTTTACGGCCGGCCGTTCAAGACAAAGCTGGAGGCGGTTTACGCCGATGTCTAGATCCTATGCCTGCATAATTTCGCCGGATGTGAAACGTGATAAAGAGGATCTGGTCTTCGTCGCACGGCAATTCTCTTATTCGATCGAGATCCTTGATGACGGCGTCCTGTTTGACGTGAGCGGGCTTGGCCGCCTGATCGGAAAGCCCGACGCCGTCGCGAAAAAGATACTCGAAGAAATGCAAAGGCAGGATCTTTCGGGCAGTGTCGCCGTCGCGGACACCGTAGAGACGGTGATGCTGCTTGCACGCCAGGATACGGCTGCGGTCGTCCGCTCGCCCGAGACGTTTCAGCAGATCCCTCTTCATCAACTTCCGATCGAACAGGACACGCTCAATGTTTTCAGCGATCTCGGCATACGCAGTGTAGACGATCTGCTCGCGATACCGCATGAAGACCTTATCGGCCGTTACGGCAGCGAATTCAAAAGCGTCATCGACATCATCGAACAAAAAGGCACCTCGCTGCTGACGCCGAATGTAAAAGAAGACCAAGTCGCATGGAGCTACGAACTGGATTCGCCGATAGAAGATTTCGAGCAGCTCATATTCCTGCTCAATCACGGTCTCGACAAGCTGTTTGCCCAAACGGCACAGAATGGTTTCAGCACCGAACAGCTCGATATCATCCTAAAGCTCCGCGAACACGACGAGAGGATTTACGAGATAAAGGCGTCGTTCCCGACTCTTGAAAGAGCGTTTTGGCTAAAGCTGATAAATCTTCGCGTCTCGCTCGACCCGCCGGGATCGGGCATCGTCGCGGTAAAGGCGATCGCCTGGTTCACGAAACCGCGTGCGTCCCAACGCGGCCTCTACGCCGTCTCGCGGCCCGAACCGGAAAACCTGCTGCTTACCGTTAACAAGCTGAAAAAGCTAGTCGGCGAAGATAATGTCGGCGTGCCCGTGATACTCGATCAGCGTCTCGCCGAAGCCTTCATGCTCGACCCGGAGACACTGCCCAAAGGAACCGAAAGGCTCGAAACACAGCGCGACAACGCGATCATCGCATTTAGTTATTTTCGCCCGCCGCTTGCGGCAGAGGTCCTCGTCCGCGATAAGCGTTTGGTCTTCGTCCGCACACAATTTTTCAGCGGCCGCGTACTCGAATACAGCGGCGTGTGGCGTGCAAATTCGAAATGGTGGGACAACGGCTGGCGCACCGAAGAATGGGACATTGAGGTCGAGAATAACGGCGTTTACAGGTTGTGCAAGGCGAACAACGATTGGTTTCTGACCGGTGAGTACGACTAGACGGAGCGCGGACACTCTTGTCCGCATGAGCGTCGCTTCGACGCGAACGGGTGCGAATAATTCGGAGTCTTCGATCGGCGAAGATGGTTTCGCCGCAAGCGGCGATGCGGACAAGAGTGTCCGCGCTCCAAACGTTTATGTTTTGCGAACTTCACACACGCTCGGCGTTCAGCTTTCTCTCTTCCGGCTCGCAGCCGCAGAGGCTGGCCGAGCGCTCGGCGGAGATCGGCATTCCGGCGGCGGCATTGATCGACCGCGACACGGTTGCCGGTGCCGTGCGGTTTCATTTCGAAGCGAAGGAGCAAGGCATAAAGCCGATCATCGGTGCCGAGATCACGATGGACGACGGCAGCCTTTTGCCGCTTGTCGCGATGGACCTGCGAGGCTATCAAAACCTCAGCCGCATGATCACCACGATCAAGCTTCGCGACAAAAAGGGCGAACATGCCGCCACGCGGAAAGACATCGAAGACCATTCCGAAGGGCTGATGTGCTTTACCGGCGGCTCTGACGGATTTCTGCACAACAGCATAAAGAACGGCCGCGGAATGACAGATCTGGCATGGCTCAAATATGTCTTCGAGGGGCGATCGTATGTCGAACTTCAGCGGCATCATCTTCGCGATCAGGAAGACATGAATCAGCGTCTGCTCGGCTATGCCCACAAACTGCGGCTTCCTTATTTTGCCGCCAACGGCGCGTATTACGCCGATCAGGAAGACCGCAAACTTTACGACGTTTTTACGTGCATAAAGAACCACTGCACGATCTACGACGCGGGCCGCCTGCTCTCGGAAAACAGCGAGCGTTACATAAAGAACGAGCGGCAGATGCTGCGGCTTTTCGAAGACCTCCCCGAAGCGGTCGAGATAACCGAAGAGATCGCATCGCGTGTAAATTTTTCGATGGACGAGCTTTCCTACACCTTTCCCGATTATCCCGTGCCGCCGGGCGAAACGATGGATTCGGTGTTGAAGGCAAAGGTCGAGCAGCGGGCGATAGAAAGATACAGGGAAAGCTCAAAATCGACACGGCTTCAGATCAGATCGCGACTGGAAAAGGAACTCGGCATTATCAAGATGAAAAAGCTGGCCGGTTATTTTCTATTGGTCAGCGATATTTCGGATTTCTGCAAAAGCCAGAACATTCTTTCGCAGGGACGCGGTTCGGCGGCAAATTCCGTGGTCTGTTACGCGCTTGGGATAACGGCCGTCGATCCGATCGAGCACAAGCTTTTGTTCGAACGATTCCTTTCGGAAAAATACGAACGTTATCCCGACATCGACATCGACCTGCCGTCGGGCGATGACCGCGAAAGCGTTATTCAGCACGTTTACAATTCGTTCGGCCGCCGCAATGCGGGCATGACCGCAAACGTCATCTGCTATCGCGGCAAGTCTGCCGTTCGCGAGGTTGGAAAGACGTTCGGCTTCGGCACGGACGTTCTCGACCGGCTGTCGAAGCTCAATTCGCATTACGAAACGTTCAAGGGCGAAGAACTCGACCGCCGTCTCAAGGAAGCGGGCTTTGATCCAGCCGAAGACCGAAGGCTGCGCTCCTTTGCCGAGATGTACACACGCATTTTGGATTACCCGCGTCACCTCGGCCAGCACTCGGGCGGCATGGTCATTTCGATCAACCGGCTCGATTCGATCACGCCGCTCGAACCGGCGTCGATGGAGAACCGCACGATCATCCAATGGGACAAGGATGATTGCGAAGCGTTAAAGATCGTAAAGGTCGATCTGCTCGGGCTTGGAATGATGGCGGTCCTGCGCGATTCGATCCAGCTCATCAAAGAGCATCACGGCGAGGACCTGAGCCTTTACAAGGTACCGAAAGACGACCCCGAGGTTTACGACGCGCTTCAAAAAGGCGACACGATCGGGATGTTTCAGGTCGAGAGCCGCGCGCAGATCGCGTTTCTGCCAAAGTCGAAACCGCGCACGTTTTACGACATCGTCGTACAGGTGGCGATCATACGGCCCGGGCCGGTCGTCGGCAATATGCTCAACGCGTACATAAAACGCCGTCAGGGATTAGAGCCAGTGACCTACCCGCACGAGAGCCTCAAACCTATTCTCGAACGCACGCTTGGCGTGCCGCTGTTTCAGGAACAGCTTTTGAAGATCGCGATGGACATCGCCGATTTCAGCGGTTCTGAAGCGGAAGAACTTCGCCGTGCGATGGGTTTCAAACGGCCCGACCGCCGAATGGAAAGGATCGAGGTGAACCTGCGTGCCGGCATGACGAAGAACGGCATCGGACAGGAAACGCAGGACAACATCGTGCGATGCGTAAAGGCGTTCGCGAACTACGGCTTTCCCGAATAGCACGCGTTCAGCTTTGCGCTGCTCGCCTATGCATCGGCATATTT
>CAYTDJ010000049.1:0-10510 GCA_964436265.1 uncultured Chloracidobacterium sp.
CAGCTAAGATGGAAACACAAATTGTGAGTAATGCAATTGATCTCATCCCTCGGTCGTCCAGTTATTCGATGCGAACGGCAACATTTTGTAGAAAGGAAAATGCGCCGCAAAAGTAACTTTTCGGGTTCCTCTTGCGGCGCACCGTTTCAACACCCAGCTAACGGTTGCCTTAGAAGGTAAATCGTCCTCCGATCTGAATATCACGCGGCGGCTGTCGAACGGGAGCAACGGTCCGGGCAAAGCTGCTGCTCGAAGGAGTCACGTTCGGTGATGAGAAATACGGTCTGTTCAAGATATTGATCGCGTCCACTCGGATCTGGAATTTCATTCCCTCTCGGATCTTGAAGTTCTTTGAAACACCTACGTCGAATTTCAGGAATCGCTGATTTCGCAGCCCGTCCACGGTGAATGGAACGTTTCTCAACGTGATCGCGCTGCCCGATGTGAAATTATTTGCCACGCCCGGAACGGTTCCATTTATGGCAAAGCCACCAGTATCCCACGCGTTGACATCAATTCCGTAACGGAGGCCATTCGGATCTTTCTTGCCAAGGTAGCTCGTCAACTGGCTGATATCGCCGTTGAAATACAGGTTCGGAAGCAGCAGCGGTTCGCCGTCTTGCCTTTCGAAAAGTCCCTGGACCTGCCAGCCACCAAGAAATGCATCAACGACCGGATGCCAATCCTTGCCGATCGCTCTTCCTTTGCCAAACGGAAGTTCATAGATTCCCGAGAACGTGAATCGGTTCGGACGCTCGTTTGTCGAGATCGAATCATTCAATTCGGTATCCTGCGGATTTAGGTATTGGTTCTTAACATGCTCACGCGACCAGGTGTATGAGCCGTTTAACGATAGGCCCTTTGTAAACCGCTTCATGAACTGAAGCTGAATAGAATGAAAATCACTCGTTCCGTTGTATTCAGTAACGGAAACGTTTCCAAACTGCGGGAATGCGGTGAGCAATCGGCGTCGTGCGATCGTGGAAGAGTTCCATGTAGCGCTGCTAGGTACAAGCGTCCTGAACGGGTTTGGGACGGTTGCATTCAAGTAAGTCGTGGCAGTTGCAAGATCTGCAACGAGAGTCGCCGGATTTGCGGTTGCAAGGTCGATAAGACACGGAAGGCCGTCTGTTGAGCGAACACAATTCCGCGGAATGTAGTTCAGCTCACGGTTTACCGCGAGGTCATATCCACGCGAATAAACATAAGTTGCCTCGACACCGATCCCGCCCCATAGCTCCCGCTGAACGCCCGCGATAAACCGCGAATAATTCGCATTCTTGCGATCGTTCTGAAGGATCACGCTTGTCGGGCCGTTGTTTCCAACTGATGTGAGATCGGTCCCCACAAAGGTCATCAGTCCTTGTGAGCTGCCCAACGACGGCAGGATCCCACTTGGAAACGGATTTCTAAGATCGGCAATGAACGTCAGGCCGTTGTTTGTGGTTGGCGTGAATGTCGTACCGGTCGAAAATCCCGGTTGGAATATCACATTCTGAGTAATTATCTGGAACGGTGCCGTAAAGATACCAAAACCGGCACGGATAACGGTCTTCTGGTCAGGTGCGTATGAGAATCCGACCCGCGGCTGCCAGTTGTTCTTGTCAGCTTTTTGGTTTGCCTGTGACTTGTCGTTCGCAAATACAAATCCGCCCGCGAGATTCTGGAAAGCCGCGATCGGAACGCCTGCCGGTATGTTCGCGTTATAGTTTGCAAGAACCTGAGCCTGGATCGGGCTTGTAGCCGTTCGGTCGAAATCTACGACCATGCGTCCTTCTTTTTCCCGATAGCCGGTCTCAAATTCGTATCGAACACCGAGGTTGAGCGTGAGTTTAGAATTCACACGCCAATCGTCGTGGACAAAGAAACCGTGATACTTCGAGGCGACGTCATATATCTGAGGATTGTCGATCGAACCGGACGCAGGGATTCCAAGAAGGAACGCCGCAAGTTCACGGCCGGGACGATCGCGTTCCGTATTGCCCGAGCTAGAGTTTTGCATCGTGTACGTGCCCTGAAATGTGAAAGAACCGGCGGCATTGCCCTGATAATTAAACGTTTCATGCAAACGGCGGAAGTCGTAACCGTACTTGAGAGTGTGGTTGCCCCATATCTGGGTTATCGTCGGCTGCAGCGTGAACATATCGAAAGGACGTTCGCGGCCGTCGTTGTAATCAGAGCGGAGCGACCCCACCGTCAAAAAGTTGGTGAAATTAAATCGAGGGAATATGAATCCTTGCCGGCTTGTTGGGATGCCTGTGAACCCAAGTTCGCCGGCCGTCGGCTGGCCGTCTTGGAATCTGCGAAGTTTGAACATTGCCCAGCTTCCGCGAACATCGAGAATCAGATTTGACGTTAGCGTTGAGGTCCATGTCGCGCTGCCGCCGTTGTTCCGACGATTTTCGAATCCTCGGAAGATGGAATCGGGCTCCATCGTCAGGTTATACCGGTCTTCCGTATTACGGCTGTGATAGAACTTTCCAAAAAGAGTGTTCTTGGAATTGATGTTGTGATCGATCCTGACCAAGTATGAACGGTATGGCCGGATCAAATTTTGATCGGTAATGTAATTGTTCTGAACCCCCGGCAAATTGGGCTCGGGAAAGAAATTCATGAATGCTCTCGCGGGAGCATAGAGCCGATCGGTGGGAATTATGTTATTCGTGAACGCGGTTCTACAAACGCGATTGAGAGTACCGGTCGTTCCGCAGGTGCTGTTGCCCATATACGCCGAGGCAGGATCATAGATCGGAGTGGTCGCCAGTATTTCCGAAAAATTACCCTGTCTCATCAAGAGCGTCGGAACGGAATATGTTGTTGTCTGAGCGACATTGTCTTTCTGACGCTCATAAGAGAAAAGGAAAAACGTGCGGTTCTTGAATATGGGTCCGCCAACCGTTGCCCCGTAACGGTTGTATTTTCTTTCGGGGCGATCGATACCGGCCTTATTGTTAAAGAAGTTGTTCGCGGTTCGGCTCTTATCGCGATCATAGAGATACGCCTCGCCGCTAAATTTGTTCGTGCCGCTCTTGGTCGCAACGCTGACCGTTGCACCGGCCGTGAATCCCATTTGAGCGTCGAAACTGTTCGTCTGCACCTTGAACTCCCGCGTCGCGGCTGACGGAGGTGTGAACGCGACCTGGCCGTCATAGGCAAGGTTCGGCGAACCGTCGAGGTTGATCACGTTTCCGCCCGAACCGTTGACCTGGTTTCCGGAAGTGCCGTTCGATCGAAAACCGGCTAAGTTGCCGTTAGCCGTCGGGCCTTGGAAATTCGGGTCGCCTGTGTAATTGATGCCTGGAGCCTGTGTCGCTAGAGTATAGGGAGCGCCTTCCGCAAGCGGCAGTTCCTCGATCTGGCGTTGGCTTACCGAGGTTCCTATCGTTACCGTTCCTCGATCGAGAAGTTCGGTATCGGCGATTATATTCACCTCTGCCGATGTGCCGATCTCGAGTTGAAAGTCAACACTCAGCCGGTCGTCCACCTTGACCGCAATATTCTCACGGCTCGAAGTCTTGAAGCCGCTGCTCGTCGCCGAGACATTGTAGATGCCTGGTAGCAGAAAGGGGACCGTATAAGTCCCGCTCTCGTTAGTCGTCACGGTTGAGCTTATGTTTGTCTCTTTGTTCTTAACCGTAACTGTCGCTCCTGCAACGGCGGCGCCGTTGGGATCAGTGACCGAACCTGATATTGTGCCGCGGAATTCCTGTGCCGATGCTGTGGCTGCCGCAGCGATCAGCAAGAAAGTGAAAACAATGATTCCGGACCGAAAAATCGAGTTGACTTTCATTTTTTCTTCCTGCCTATTTTGGAGTCCTTTTTGTTTATGGAATTAGACTCCGAGGAGCATAATTGGTTTTACCAATCAATGCAAATGGAGAAATACGATTTCTTGTGAAATATGCGCGAGAACTGGCTTGTGTCAACAAATATACACACAGAAAAGAGCATGTATGACGGTCGCCCAGTCGTGAGTGTCGTTTAATAGCTATGACCAGTCCGGCCTAGGTAAGTCGACGGGTCTTACCAATTGAGCCGTGAGGGCGTCTAGATCGATCGGCTGAAATTTCGTGGAACGAACGCCAACTAGGATCGTGGTTGTGAGCGGTTGCAGGCGATATTCAAACGAGATAAGACGTAATGAAAATTCACAAGGAACCAAAAAAGGCAGGCCGGTCGGCCTGCCTCAAAATCTTAGATGGTACACCCGGCATGATTCGAACATGCGACCCCTTGATTCGTAGTCAAGTACTCTATCCAGCTGAGCTACGGGTGCCCAAAGCGAACCCTTAGACTACAAAATACCTATAATCAGTGTCAAGGTAACTATCTTGCAAAATACCCTTGCCTCGACCGTGCTATAAGTTCCGGTTCTGAAACCTCGACCCGGATCGTACGCCATTTGCCGTCTCGCTTTGGATTCGCAGGTTGGTACTCCAATGTGTAAAGAGTGCGGAGATCGGCGGCGATAAGTGCATACAACCTTCCCATTTCGTCAAGACGTGTGATCGAATTAAGTGTCCCACCGGTCCGGTCCGCGACCAGCTTAAGCCTGAAACGTGCCGCCGAATACATTGCAACCTGTAATGGAGTCGGGTCAGCTAACTTAGCTGGGTCACCAGTCGGCAATGCAAGCGGATAAATGGTAACTCCAAGTTTATCTGACCGATCAAGTATCTTATTCAGAGCTTCGTTTTGCTCCGGCTTTATTGCGGCCAATAGATCAGAACCGATCAGCTTAGAAAGAAGGTCGCGGTCTTGGTTCTTTGCTTTTGTATCGACGCCGTCGGTGAGGACTACTATCGCTTTTCTGCGGTTTCCTTCTTTTGCTAGTCTTTCAAGCGCGATTTCGATCCCTTTGTATAGATTTGTGTCTCCGGAACCATTTGCTGCCGAGATCGAATGAAGAACGATCCGCCGATCCGTCGTAAAGTCGTTGAGCACATTTACCTTGCTGTAAAACTCAATCACTGAAACGCGGTCCTCCGGTGCAAGAGCGTCAAGAAACCGCGCGGCCGACAATGCGATATTCTGCCTGAAACTCTTGGTCGATCCGCTCATATCAAGCATCATGACAACACTGAACGGCGCAGTGGACAGTTCGAAATGTGAGATCTCTTGTTTCACGCCGTCCTCGAACACTTTGAAATTGGATCTATCCAAACTTGTGATCGACTGGCCGCGTTTGTTAACAACGCCGATGTTCACCCTGACAATGGCCGTGTCGACGTTGACCGGGTCGTCGATCTGGGCGAACGCCGTCAAAGACAAAAGGATCAATAAAAAGAATAATGCCTGGTATCTAAACATGGTCATACAAACTCTAGCAATCTGACGTAAGATCTGGAAATCTAGTTGTATGGATCGGACCCGAATTTATGCCTTTTCGGAACTTCGTTATTAGCCTATACTACGGACAATCTCCGGTTGACCGATGAGATTTTTGGCGGACATAAGGCTAGAGTAAGGATGATCTACAAACCGAATTTCTGCTGTAACTGCGGCGAACCGATCCAAAGGATCGATTGGAATTTAATGACCAGTCGGAGGTTCTGTGAGGTGTGCGCATTAGAGAATCGGAAATTCGATCTATTACCGAGGACGGTTGTTTTGCTCGGAGCCCTTTCGATGATGTTTGCTTTCGGTACCTTTTTTGGTTCAGACAGAAGCATACAAGATCCAACGAGATCGAAGGCGGTCCGGTCGGCAGACGTGCAGAATCAGTCATCATCCTTGACCGAACCGACAAGTGCGGGCCAACCGAGGCAAATACCAGCTGACGAAAAGACGATCTTAACCCCAACGGTTCCGCTGGTGGAACGGCAATCGACAGAGGTCTCCTCGCCGTCGATCAAAGGACCATCGACATCATCGGAGGTCGTGTATTATTGCGGTGCCAGGACAAAGAAGGGAACACCATGTTCGCGACGTGTGAAAAATCGCGGGGAGCGATGTTGGCAACACAAGGAAAATCCGATGAGTTTCAAAGAGAATTGATGTAGGAATCTTGAAACCCGCTTTCAAAATAATTTGGCTGTAACTGTTGATGTTTGCATCAAAATAACTGAAAATAAACGTTTCGTGATCGCTCTACCCGCTTTTTCTGATACCGATAAATTCTTAAAAAGATGAAACCACTTGGCCAGAACACGTTGATCCAAAACCGCTACTTGATCGTCCACCTGATCGGCAAGGGCGGGATGGGGGAGGTTTACCTCGCCGTTGACCAGCGTCTGGGAAGCGCCGTCGCAATAAAGCGAACATTCTTTGCTGGCGATGAGATGCTTGGAAATGCATTCGAACGAGAAGCAAGAGTGCTCGCTAGGCTCAGACATCCGGTACTTCCGAAGGTAAGCGACCACTTTGCCGAAAACGATCAGCAATTCTTGGTAATGGAACATATCTCCGGCGATGACCTTTCCAAGCGGATCGAAACGCTTCAGAAGCCCTTTCCATTAAGTTGGGTGATGTTTTGGGCCGATCAGCTTCTGGACGCTCTCTCTTATCTTCATTCTCATGAGCCGCCGATCATCCATAGGGATATTAAGCCTCAAAACTTAAAACTCACGGACGAGAATCATATTATTCTTCTTGATTTCGGACTCTCAAAAAGCTCCACCGGGAATACAAATGTGTCGGGCGGGTCAAGTACGGGAAGTACAGGAAGCGTTGTAGGTTATACGCCGCATTATGCTCCGATGGAACAGATACGCGGGATCGGCACGAGTGCCCGCAGCGATCTTTATTCGCTCTCGGCAACACTTTATCAGCTCATGACAAACGTCGTTCCGGCTGATGCATTGAGCCGGGCTGACGCGATGCTCAACGGCATGCCTGACCCGATAACGCCGATCAGTGCGATAAATCCGGAAGTGCCGGACACGGTTTCTGCAGTAATTCTTCGCGGCATGGAGGTCAGTCAGGAAAAACGATTTGAAAACGCCAGGGAAATGCAAAAAGCTCTTCGAAAGGCGTTTTCGGAAATGCAGGAGGCCATGTCTGCGAAGACCGTCGTTATCAGCGGCGGCGTCGAAACCGGCCCGGCCGATTCTCAGACAAATGATGAATCGTTCCAGGCGACCGAGGTAATGGATCCAGAAGCACTCCGTGCGATCTCTAATCCTGTTTCGGCAAACGTGTCGAAGACCGGCTTTTCGGAGAGCATTGCTCAACCGACGTCAAATGTCAGTTCCTATCCGAGCGCGGCCTCCGGAAGCGAAAATGCAGTCCCGGGAGATTCGATCCGACAGTCGGACGTCAAGACTGAGGTGTTTATTGCCGGGGCTAATTCTTTCCCGATCCCGCCGCAAGAAGAACCTAAGTATGATCCGGTTCCGGTAAATGACATACCGGTCGAGACCGCCCCAGTTGAGCAAGAGAATTTTGCGCTGACAACGGACTACGCTTCATATTCGGCTGAGCAGACGGCGGAAACGGGTGCAATGAATGAAGGGTTCTCACCCGATGCAACTACCCCCTACATCGCTTTTCAAGGGTCTGGTCAAGCATCAAGTTACGGTCAGCCATCTGAATATTCGCAAGGCTCGGAAGAATCACCGGAGAGCACTCCGATGCAGGAAGTGGCGGTGGGATCGCAAAACCAGTTCCATAGCCCTCAACCGGCTGTCAGAACCGCAGTTCCCGCGAAAAAGAGTTCGACCGGGAAGATCATTGCGATCCTCGGAGGCCTTTTTGTGGTTTTGGCACTTTTGCTGGGGGTTCTGGGCGGAGGCTACTATTACTACGCGAATTACTACGCTGGCGGAACGATCGTCGAACCAACTCCATCGCCAACACCGCTGCCAACGCCAACTCCGACACCGGAGCCGACACCGACGCCATCTGATCTGTCTGGTGCGGATAACACGAATTCGAATTCCAATTCGAACAGCCTGGTGGTCGAGCCAACACCGACACCGAGGCCTATCGATACTCCGAGCGGCACCACTGAGAGGCCGGACACGAGACCGACGCCGGCAGGAACAAGGCCGACTCCAAAGCCGCAACCATCTAAAACGGTAAAGCCCTCGCCTACAAAGAAGCCGGGGCCGGATATTCTTCAATAGTCGGGAGATTTTATGAGAAGGTTCAGTAATCACGCAGTTCTGTCATTGATCTTTCCGTTGATCTTGGCCTTGTGCGCCGGAATGGCTATCGCTCAACAGCCGTCGAAAAAGGACATCAAAAAGTCCAACGACTTTGTTGAACAGGGAAACAGGGCCTTTCGAAACAAGAACTATCGGATCGCGATCGAAAGATACGCTCAGGCAATAGCGATCGTCCCGCGAAATGCCGGGGCACACTATTGGAAAGGCTATGCTCATTACTATCTGAAGGAATACGACCTGGCACTTACCGAGCTGAACCTGGCGGAGGAACAAGGCCACCCGGCGGTTGAAATTGCAAAAGTCCGCTGGTATCTGAATTACGAAAAGAAGAATTTTGACGCCGCATTGTCGGATATAAATCTGGGACTCCAATCAGAGCCGAGTAGTCAGATGCTATTACGAGCCGCAGGCGACATTAACTTTGAGAAAGCGAATTATCAGGCATCGCTAGATGCGTATCAAAAGGCTGTGCTTGGAACGCCTAATGATGGGGATCTTTATTACAGCATAGCCAAGGTTCAGCTTGCATTAGGGGACACGAAGGCCCAAGAGGCTGCGGCGGCGATCGCGGTCACAAAGCCGACCCAGTTCATCACCGAGTCGTTCTATCTTTTGGGTGATGCTGCACATAAGCTGAAAAAGTACGACGTTGCTATCGACGCATACACGAAAGTCCTTTCGGCCAAACCCGAGACTCTGGCTGTTTATAGGTCTTTGGGCGATATCTACCGGTCTCAAAATCGTTTTACGGATGCGATAGATATCATGAAACGCGGCCTTCGCATATGGCCGAATGACGGCAACCTCTATACGGATATCAGCTGGTACTATAGCCTTGCCGAACAGCATCAGAATGCTGTCGACGCGGCGCAGGCCGCGATAAAGCTGTTGCCTAACTCTTATCTCGGATATACAAATCTGTGCCGGGCGTACAATGACCTGAAACAGACCCAGTTCGCGATCACGGCTTGTAACAACGCTCTGCGTTTGAATCCGAATGACGGCGAAACGTATTTTTATCTGGGGAGGGCGTACCGCGACCAAGGCAAGGCGGCGGAGGCCACACGAGCGTTCGATAGGGCAGTGGTCGGGCTTCTGAAATTCACCAAGGAAAACTCTGACTATTCTGATGGATTTTATCTGCTCGGTAATGCTTATTTTGCGGATAATCAGCCGGAAAAGGCTCTGGATGCCTATAAAAAATGCTTGGACCTTAGCCCGCGTTTTACTCGAGCAAGGTACAACAGCGGGATCATCCAGATCAGGCTCAATAACAAAGCGGCGGCGCTTGAACATTACAATGCGCTTTTGCCCTTGGATCCCGCTTTAGCAAATAGGTTGAAGACCGAGATCGACAATATGTAGAAACATAGAGAGTATGATCGCTGATAGAGGGAGGACGATCATTGTCCTCCTTTATTGTTTGAAGCCAAGTTTTCCTAGTAGTTCATTTGGGTTTCCCAAGAGAAAATAGGCGAGGTTCGGGCTCTCGTGAGACCGGTCATAGCCGACCAGTTCAACATAGGCTTTTCCGGAAATGCTTTTGCCTCCAGCCTCTCCGTTAACTCGGCAGGCCCCTTCCCAGTAAACTATCATCGTGGTTCCACGAGTATCTAATTCCTGATCTTCGATCACCGGCACGACCCGGAGATCGAGTCCAAACTTCGGAACCTCGATCTTCCAAACGCTTGGATACTCCGCGCCCGAGACCGGGCTTTTCCAGACTCCAACCGGTTTTATTCTGAAGTCATCCGAAGTAAGCCGCGTAGCATTCCCAGCTTCATCGACATATGTACCGCTTGAATAACTTGAGACGTTTCCTTTGCTGTCGCGAAGCTGATAGCACATTAACTCACAATTATTGTCGAGCTGTATGGAAAACCAGTCCCACCCCTTTTGATTTTCGGTCGGTGCCCACGTGCCGAATTCGCGGTCCATCCAAGCCGACCCCGTGAAATGTTCAGGTTTACCGTCTATTACCAAGTGGCCATCGGCATCCATACGGGTGTATGCAAAATAGCGTGAAGCCTCTCCTTCGTCTTTAAAGGAAACACCATCGACACCGTTCAGAACGACGGGTTTTGTTGGTCTTAGAGCAACTTCAAAAGTCGTAGATGTGTCTAAGGACGCCCGAAGCATGTGAAGCCCATGCGATTCGCGGGCCGTCCAATCACCTATGTTCAGATAATAGTGAGCTTTACTTGCAGAGGCCGGAACATCGAGAGGGCCGTTCGCACTTTTCCTGTGGGAATATGTGAAACGGTTTTCGCGAATGTCCGAAATGGCGAAGTGAGCAAAATAGAACGGATTTCCGATCAGACGAAGGGGGACTACAGTGAATCTGTCCTGGTCGGTCCGTCTCTTGAAAAAGACCCACTCAAAACCGAACTCTCTACCTGAGT
>CAYTDJ010000050.1:0-10406 GCA_964436265.1 uncultured Chloracidobacterium sp.
CTGACCGGGTTATTACACTGGGATCAACACGAAACTCTATAAGTTCTACCATCGATCTGCCAAGGGAATCATTGATCTTAAACAGAAGCTGAGAAGCCAGCGATTCCAGATTCCGCTGCCAGGCCAATTCGGGAACTGCGATCACAAGCCGTCGTCCCTGAAGGCCTATTGGCTTAGTGCGTTCGGCTATTTGCCCGCCTGCAGCACGTTTCCAGGCGGCGATCACAAACGAACTCCTTACCTCTTCCGAATCGTCAATGGCATCAAGAAGCCCCGGAATTGTTCGAAAAAACGGATCCATTTGTCATTTACCGCCGATAAACTATCATCTTAAACGAGATTCGATCTAAATGCTAAATGATGTTGATATGACGTTTGAGTTGCCGCCAATAATTCTCGCCTCAGGTAGCCCGCGACGTTCTGAGATCATGGCTTCCGTCGGTTGGGAGTTTGAGAAGAGCGTGCCTGACGTTGACGAATCAGTCCGGGAAGGCGAGTCTCCAGAAGACTATGTCCGGCGACTTGCTGGTGAGAAAGCACTTGCGGTCGCAGATTCACACCCTGGGCGGATAATACTAGCCGCCGATACAACCGTAGTGATCGGCGGCCAGATCGTAGGCAAACCGGAAGATCACGAGGACGCAAAAAGAATGATCCGGATGCTTTCCGGAAATTGGCACGACGTGTTGACAGGTGTCGCCGTCGCGACAAATGACGAGGAAAAGATCGGACTCCAGCGTACCCGTGTGAAATTCGCAAAGATGACCGAGGCAGAGATCGATTTTCTTGTGGAACGCGGCGATCCTCTGGACAAGGCAGGAGCATATGCCGTTCAGGCGCAGGCTGCGCTGTTCATAGAAGGGATCGAAGGCGATTACTGGAATGTTGTAGGCCTGCCGATCAGTTTGGTATATCAGCTAGTAAAAGGCCTGGAAAGTTCTATCGATGATCATTCGTGAGATGCAAACCTATTGGTGACCGCATAAATAAACGGAGCGACGGCCGCTCCGTTCATTAGTTCCAAAATCGTAATTAGATCAAAGCAGCGATTCTATCTTCTTCGAGATCGGGACCGTAATGTCATATTTAGGGTCGATCCCGCCAAACGCCTCGCCGGACTGGTTCCCATTCTTGTCGAGAACGACGAATGCCGGAACCTGGTCGATCGTAAATTTACGCAAGATCGTCGCCCCGTCTGAATCACGAAGCACAGTTGCTGTTAACTTATTCGATGACGCCCACTGCCGGATCTGCTCGTCAGTCGCGTAAGTCTTTGACTTCGGATTGGTCGAGTCCGTCGCGATAAAATAAATTGCGACATTCTTGCCCGAATACTTACGGACAAGTTGGTTCGTGAATTCCGCCTGCTTGCCAGAGAGAGGGAGCCAACTAGCACCTATCGCCAGAACGACGACTTTCCCCTTTTGCGCCTGCACATCGACATTGTCCCCGTTCAACGAGGGCAGCGAAGTCTGAGTCCATACCGATACCGAAAGGGCAAGTATGACGCCGGCAATTGTAAGAATACGTCTAATGTTCTTCATGATCTTATGAGCCGCTTCAAACGGGCGGTCCATAGAACGTGAGATGCAAGTTTGATGCCAATTACTGCTTACGATTAAGTATTACGTTGTCGATAAGCCGTATCTTTCCAAAAAAGACGGCAGCTGAGAGGACGACCTCGCTATCATCGATCTTTTCAATGGGTTCCAGGGTTGCCGCATCTGTGGCGGCGATATAATCGATCCGCGCAAGCGGTTCCTCCTCGATCATGTTTTTGACGATACCGATCAATTCCGACGCGTTTCGTATACCGTTGCGGAAAGCGAGTTTTGCTTCCTTCAGCCCGCGATATATGACAGCTGCCTTCTCGCGTTCTTCAGGAGTAAGATTCTGGTTGCGTGACGACATCGCCAATCCCGATTCCTCTCTTACCGTCGGAACGACAACGATCTCAGTCTCGAAACCAAGATCAGATGTGAGACGTTTTACAACCGCGATCTGCTGTGCGTCCTTTTGGCCAAAGAATGCCATGTCGGGCCGGACCGTGTTGAAAAGGATAGTCACAACGGTGGCGACGCCGCGAAAGTGTCCGGGCCGGGATGCCCCTTCCAGTCCCTCTGAAATGCCTTCGACATATACGTACGTCGAAAATCCTTCGGGATAAATCTCTGTCAATTCGGGGGCAAAAACATAGTCCACTTCATACTGTGCAAGCAACGCGGCGTCTCCGGTAAGGTCGCGCGGATAACGTTCGAGGTCGCCTCTGTCGTTAAACTGCTCTGGATTGACGAATATCGAGACGATCACGACGTCAGCGGCCTGGCGAGCTTCTCTAACAAGGGCCAGATGTCCCTCGTGAAGTGCTCCCATAGTCGGCACAAAAGCAACGGTCTTATTCTCTCGCCGCAGTTTGCGTGCGATAGAGAACATGCGTTGTCTGCGATTGATGATCTCCATTCGCTCAGGATTGTTTCGCTGTCTTCGGCTCCGTCAGCTTTACGTCTTCAGGCAAACCGTACGATTCGGCCTCGCTCGGATAATTGCCCGATCTGACATCGTCCATCCACTGAGATATTGCTTTTGTGATAACGTCGCTCACGTTTGCATATTGACGGACGAAACGCGGCTGGCGGCCGAATGTGAATCCGATCAGGTCGTGAAGCACGAGTACCTGCACGTCGCACGCGGCACCCGCGCCAATGCCGACGGTGGAGATCGTGAGTTCATTTGTGATCATCTCGGCGACCTCCCGCGGAACAAGTTCGAGAACGATCGCAAATGCTCCGGCCTCTTCAAGCATTTTGGCGTCTTCGATCAGCGTTTTTGCGGCTTCGGCTGTTTTGCCCTGTACGCGGTAACCGCCCATTTTATGGACAGATTGCGGCGTAAGGCCTACGTGAGCCATTACAGGTATCTCTTCGTCGACGAGTCGTTTCACAAGCCCGACGCGGTTCCGGCCCCCTTCGAGCTTTACGGCTTCGGCACCGCCATCCTTCATTAACCGGAGCGCATTTCGAACGGCCTCGTTGTCGCCAGTATGAAAGCTGCCGTAAGGCATATCGGCGACGACCAGAGCCCGATTCGAACCACGTTTAACTGCTTTTGTTGCAGAGCAGATCTCTTCGAGTGTGACCGGGATCGTGTTTCCGTAACCATGGATCACGTTACCCATACTGTCCCCAACCAGAATTATTTCTACTCCTGCTTCGTCTACGATACGTGCCGTCGGATAATCATATGCTGTGAGGCAGGTAAGTTTCTCGCCTTTTTCCTTGGCTGCACGAAGTGCCGGTACGTAGACTTTCTCAGGTTTGTCCGGTTTTAGATAGGCCATAAATTGCTAATAAGAATAGACCTTTGCGGTTTTCAAGTCTAGCCGTTCAAGCTGGCATATCAAGGCAAGACTTTCAGGGGATCCCAGCGAGTGATAGATGAACGATCGGCCGATTCGCTAAGAAGTGTCTTCATATCTTTGTGAATGATGGGATGTACATAGTTCGGCGCGATCTCGGTCATTGGTACGAGTACAAAATTTCGCAAGTGGGCACGCGGGTGCGGAACGGTCAGAAAAGGAGAGTCGGTCGTTTCGCGGCCAAAGAAAAGAAGATCGAGGTCGATCGTTCGAGGTTTTTTTAGCGACTTGTCTGTACGGCCAAGCAGGTACTCTATCCTAAGCAGGCGAGCCATCATCTGGGAAGGCGTTACGCCCTCCGACTTGATCTCGGCGACCATATTAAGAAATCTGAGATCTGTCTCTATTTCCACGGGCTCGGTCTCATAGACCGCAGAGAGTTTGACGACGGCAAAACTTGCTTCGATAAGCCCGCGGACGGCAAACAATAGATTCCCAGCTCGGTCGCCAAGGTTCGACCCGAGTCCGATATATGCTGTGACGATCTCCGATTGCACAAGAGTATTTATCTAAATAATGGAATATAAGGGACTTGTCAAAGTAACGAAGCGAAAGAATTTACAATCTCCCCGCTTCGTGATTCAATGGAATTGGCCGAAATCGGCCAAGATACCAGAAATGACCGCATAGTTTCGTGGTCATTCGGGCGGACCTGAAACGGCGGTCCGTCTTGACAAAAATAAACGCCGGAAAATATGGCCCGACGACGATTTCGACACAGTCAGCGATTTGACACTCAGGCCGACCGTTCCCACGAAGAATATCTTCTAAATCAACCTGCCCAATTAACGACCCGGACAGAATTACTCCGGCTGATCCGAGGAGGCGAGGATACGTACCTCGAGCTTAAGGTGCGCCTTTCTAACTCGGAAAGGATCACTCAGGGCATTGTTGCCCTCGCAAACACCAACGGCGGAACTATAGTGTTTGGTGTAAACGACCAGCTCAGGATCGAGGGTGTCGCAAATCCCGAATGGGTTCAGGAAGAACTCACCAGGATCTGCCGTGAAGAGATCGTACCGCCGATCATTCCGCTGATAGATACGATCGCCTTTGACAGCGGGAAACGCGTCGTGGTTTTAGACGTGCAGCCGCGAAGAAAGCCTTACCGTACCCGAGAAGGTCGATTCTACATGCGGTTCGGCGCGGAAAAGCGTGAGGTCTCGCGTGAACAGCTTTCAATGTGGCTTGATGAAGTGCGGCCGCTGGGTTATGAGAATATACCGCTGTTCACCGCAGAAGAAAAAGATTTTGACGATGGTTTGCTTTGGTCGTTTGCCGGCGCGTTCGAGGACGTAAGCCCCACGATCAACCTTTATCAAACCGCGGACTTTTTGAAGAAGGATCTTATCCTGGCGGTCGGCGTTGCGGACGAGTTCTTTCCAACCGTCGCGGCTTTGGTATTGTTTGGAAAGAACGAACGCGTACAGGAGTTATTTCCGCGTTCGGTGGTGACAGTAGCCCGATATTCGGGCGATAACGGCACGGCTCAGCTAGTTGAAAAGATCGAGGTCAAAGGAAATCTGCATACGCAGTTCGAGGCCATCATCGCCTTTATTCAGCGGTATTGCGATCTTTCTAAGGAGAAGCCGAGGAAGAAGCTGAAACTGGTGGACGCGCCGGTCGCGGCGAGGTCTGATTATCATCTCTATGCGATTCGCGAAGCCGTAGCAAACACACTGATACATAGAGACTTCGCACTTCGAGACATTCCGTCTCGAGTTACGATCTACGACAACTTTATTGAGTTTGTAAATGCCCGCCGAACCGGAGGATTTGTCCCGCCTGCCTCCCGAGCCATCCGCTACGGCATCACACAGCGTCTTAATCCTCAGATCGCGTCCATATTTAGTCGCCGTGAATACGGTACAAGCGTTCCTCGTGGAGGTCTTCCTATGATACTCAAACAATCGGAACGATTTGCCGGACGACGAGCCGAGATATATACCGCGAACGATGAGTTCAAGCTTAAGATCTTTGGCGCTTAGAACGCCCACATTCCACGTACGAATTGGATCACGAACGCAGCCATAAATAGTATCGACCAGACTACGAAGAGAACCTTCAAGCTCCAGTATCTTCTCGCGGCTATAGCCATGAGGATGAATATCGGAAACAGTGTCAGTGTATAGCGCGGTACGCTAAGCACGAACGAAGTGCTCACAAAAAGCAGCCAGTTTAGCAGCATCCAGATTCGATAAGAGTTTCTTAATTTGTTCCAACCGATCAAAAGGGCTGCGAGGCCGACTACAACGAAAAACAGTTCCTGGATCCCCGTCATATGGGCATCGATGGTCTTCGGATTATCGACTCGCTTTATCGTTTCCCAAATGCCTTCCCACGGCCAGCGGAAATAGCGGTACCAGTGTTCCCGCTGGTACGTCATGAAGATCAGCGGATCACCGGCGACCACGTAATTAAGGATCAGATAAACGGCAAAGCCCGAGGGGATCAACAGTATAAAAAACCATTTCGAACTTAGAGTCCTGGTCTCGCGATGTTCCTGCCAAACTTCTAAGGCAAGTGCCGGGAGAAGCACGAGTCCGTTTATTCGCGTCATGCAGGCAAGCCCGCCGAGTATCCCGGCGATCAGCCAGGCGCGTTTTCGAGCGGCGAGAAACGCACCGATCGTCAATGAGAGAAAGAGGCTCTCCGTGTAAGGAATGTGAAGAAAATAACTGGTCGGGAAAATGAAGAGGAACAAGACCGAGAGCTGAGCGATCGTTTCCGAATGATCGAGCTTTACCAATTCGCGAAAGACCAAACCGAGTGCGATGGACGCGATCGCTGTAACAAAGAATGCTGCGACCAAGTAGTTTCCCGTCAAAAAGCTAAAGACCGAAACGAGAAGCGGATAAAACGGAAAAAATACGATCAGGAATCGGTCGTCGCCGACAGCGGTGTATCCGTTCTCTGCGATCTTGAGGTACTGTAATGCATCCCAACGCTGCCATATCGCGAAAACACCGCCGACCGAGTTCACCGATCGATCCTCAAAGATCTCGAAAGCCTGAACAGCAAAAAGGAGAACTAACGCCTTGGTGATCAGCACAGTAGCCAATATGCGGACGTTAAGCCATTTTGGAAGCTGCTTGGTATTCAGTGACATGTTCAGGACATAGATCGAGCGGATCCGGTTATCCGGAAATAATCACATTTTGCTTCAAGAGTTACAAACCGCAATGCTTAGAGCCGGCGGTTCATTATGCTAAGGTCTTTCTGATTTGGTCGGTTATGTTTCTTGACCTTTCGCCATTGCGGGTATCGCGAGATTACAGGCTGCTGTTTTTCGGGCAGCTTATCTCGTTTTTCGGTTCGATGATGACATTCATCGTCGTGCCGTGGCAGATGTATCAGCTAACCCAGTCGTCGGCGATGGTCGGATATATCTACCTTGCCGAATTTGTTCCGATGCTGGTCCTCGCATTTGTCGGAGGAGCGTTGGCCGATTATTTCGACAAGCGCAAGCTGCTCAGGTTCACGGAGTTGGGCCAAGGAGCGGCATCGGCGATACTGCTCGCGAATTCTTTGCTTCCGAATCCGCAGGTATGGGTGTTATTTCTCTGTGTTGCGACACATGCAGGGCTTGCGGCCATCCAGCGGCCTGCATTCGAATCGTTCATTCAGAAAGTAATACCAGCAGAACTAATGTCTGCTGTAATGGCGCTTAACTCGATCCGTTGGAGCGTAGGGGCGATAGTCAGCCCGGCGATCGCGGGAGTGATCGCTGTCGGGCTCGGACCGTCGGTCGCATACGCGCTCGACCTCGTCACATTCGGCGGGACCATTTTCGCGGTCTATGCGATCTCGGCAGTGCCGTCGCCGGAGAATGCTGAACGCCCGAGCTGGGACGGAGTCAAACGCGCGTGGAAATATGCATTTTCGCGCCAGGAATTGCTCGGCACCTATTTTATCGACATCGCCGCAATGTTCTTCGCAATGCCGCAGGCCTTGTATCCGGCTCTAGCAGTTTATTACGGAGAAAAGTACGTTGGGTTTTTCCCGGCTGCGATCGCGGGCGGAGCACTATTGGCAAGCGTGACATCGGGATGGACCAGGAACATACACAGACACGGCCTCATGGTCATCGGAGCTGCGGTTCTATGGGGAGTTGCGATAGCCCTTTTTGGTGCCGCCGATGTTATTTGGCTGGCACTTCTATTTCTGTTCGCGGCTGGTTTTTTTGACATGATATCCGGCATCTTTCGCGGGGCGATCTGGAATCAGACGATCCCGAACTACCTGCGGGGCCGATTAGCGAGTATCGAAATGATCAGTTATCTGACGGGGCCAATGCTTGGAAGCGCTAAGATGGGCATCGTCGCCGAGAGCTTTGGCACAAGGACGGCGTTGGTCTCCGGCGGGATCTTGTGTGTGGCCTCGGTTCTAGGAACCGCTCTTTTCCTTCCCAAATTCTTCACCTATGACGGCCGGGAGGGAGTCAAGCAAAAAGAAATAGAAGAGGCTCAACGAGCTGAAATGCTGCGGGTGTCGGAAAGCGAATTTTAGTTTGAGGCGCCAAAAAACACTTGACAAGATCGGTTGACGTAAATAATATAACCAGACGGTTATTGAACTAATGAGCTATTTAACTTCGAAAACAGGCAGGTTGGATGCTACGTTTGCGGCGCTGGCAGACCCGACGAGGCGGGCGATCCTTGCCAGGCTTGCCTCGGGCGAGGCATCGGTGAACGATCTGGCTAAACCCTTTAAGATGAGTCAGCCCGCGATCTCTAAGCACCTGAAGGTGCTGGAAAAGGCCGGGCTTATCTCAAAAGGATTGGATAAACAGAGGCGTCCAAGGCGGATCGAGTGGGCGCCGCTTAAGGAAGCCAATGAGTGGATCGAGGAGTATCGGCGGTTTTGGGAGGTCAGCTTCAACCGGCTTGACTTGGTTCTCGAGGAGATGAAAGCCGAAGCTAAGTCCGCAAATGTCGATCAACAAAAGGAGAGAAGAAATGAGAGTATCAACTCTAAAGGTCGAGGCAAAAGGTGACCGGGAACTCGTGATCAGCCGCAGTTTCAATGCGCCAAAGGAACTGGTCTTCAAAGCGCATACCGAATGCAAATATCTGAAGCGCTGGATGTTCGGACCCGAAGGTTGGTCGCTGGATGTTTGCGAGATCGACCTTGCGGTCGGCGGGAAATATCGCTGGGTTTGGAAGAAGGCCGACAAAGGGATCGAGATGGGAATGGGCGGAGAGTATCGCGAGATCGAACGACCCGACCGAATTGTCGCGACCGAGCAGTTCGACGATCCGTGGTATGAAGGCGAGGGGCTTTCTACGGTCACATTCGTCGAATCGAATGGGGTGACAACGCTCACCAATACGATGACTTACATCTCAAGAGAGGCGCTGGATCAAGTACTTGCTTCGCCAATGGAAGAAGGCCTTGAGATGGGGTACAAACGGCTGGAATCACTGCTAGAGGAAACCGCTCACGCAGCAGGAACGGGAGATTAAGATCAATGGACGAAGGAACAAAGGAGTACAACGCGAGGCTATCGGACAATGACCAAAAGATCTGTGAGGTGTTGGCCTCGGAGATCGATCGCGGGCTGCCAACGGCCGAGAACAAGGTGTGGCACGCACATCCGGTCTGGTTTCTCGAAGGAAATCCGATCGTCGGATACAGCAAGCAAAAGCCCGGGATCAGGCTGATGTTTTGGAGTGGGGCTGATTTCGAGGGAGACGGATTGACTGTTAGAGGCGGGAAGTTCAAGGACGCCTCGATATTTTACAACGACGTGGAAGAGATCGATACAAAGGTATTGAGACGGTGGCTGAAAGAGTCAAAAAGCATTCAGTGGGATTACAAAAATATCATTAAGCGTAAGGGCCGTTTGGAACGGATCAAATAGCGCGCGACCGACTTAGTGTTAATATGTAGGGGCTCTTTGTACGAAAAGGGCCTTATTTTTATGCCTATACTTCGAAAAAGAGAAATTGAGAATCTGGAACAATTGAGCGGAGAAGAGCTGGAGCGATTTCTTGATTCGCTTCCGGAACGACAGGAAACTGTCAGTGAACTTCTCGACTATCTCGAAGACGAACTCTTTGAGACCGAATGCGACCACAGCCTGCGTCACGCGATGAAGTTTATGATGGAGCGCGGCCTTAATTTTCCTAAGTTCACAAGCTGGCTAAACAACAATGGCGGATACTGCGACTGCAAGGTGATGGAACAGATCGCTCCTATTTGGAGGAGGAAATTTGGTGATGATTAGATCGATCTCTTTCTTCGGTCTGCTTCTGATATTTACGTTTCCTGCTATTGCTCAAAATAGCACAACGACGACCGTTAAGGTTTTCTATCACAACGAAAAACTCAATCCGAATCAGCAGGATTGTACCAAGGTATTCCCAACATCGCGCACTATAACCAGAACACGTTCAGTTGCTAGGGCAGCATTAGATGAGCTCTTTAAAGGAACCACGGACGAAGAGAAACGGGAACAGTTCTGGTCGTTTCCTCCCGAAGACACGAAAGACATCATCCTAGGACTGAACGTAAAAGGTGGAACTGCTTTCTTGAACTTCAAAAAGATCGTCTATGAAAAGCTTGGCAACACGACGTCAAGTTGCGGCGGCGGCTTTTACTCGAGTATCGAAGCGACTTTGAAACAATTCCCCACTATCAAGAAGGTCGTTTATGCGATTGAAGGAAGCACCAGCGATTTTTACGATTGGGTTCAGGTTGGCGAGTGCCCGCATCCTAAACGCCTTTGCGCGTCAAGCAATTTCAAGTAATTACTAAAACAGAGTCTTGAGGAATGTTCCGGTGTGAGAACCGGTTATTTTCGCGATCTGCTCGGGTGTACCAGTCCCAATGATATTTCCGCCCCCCACGCCGCCTTCCGGTCCAAGGTCGATGATCCAGTCAGCCGTCTTTATGACATCGAGGTTGTGTTCAATGACCACAAGGCTCGCTCCGTTGTCGATCAATGCACGAAACGCGGTGAGTAGTTTATTGATGTCTTCAAAATGGA
>CAYTDJ010000051.1:0-10324 GCA_964436265.1 uncultured Chloracidobacterium sp.
GATGGATATGGATTCTGCGGGTGGCTGTTGCTCTTTATGACATCGTCATGAGCCTGACCGGTAAGGATCTCCGAATAGCCCGGATATGAGAACCAAAGTCTATTGGTCGTCTTCACAACGCTTTTCAGTTCGCGGTTTCCTGCTATCGACCCATGCTGTTTCATCAACGTCCGCCAAAAGAACGGCATCAGTTTTTCGCGGCGCTCAATTGGGGTCGCAGCGTTGTACTTCTTAAAGGCCGCAGTCTTTTCGAAATTCTTGTTAGCGGAGCGAAAGATCTCAGCATCGAGCCCGCCGAAGATCTCCTGTGTCCTTGCTCCGTCAAGAGTTATCAGAACAACATTCCGTGTTTTGGTTTGAGCGGAGACGCCGGCCGCAATTGCAAAAGCGATGAATGATATCGAAATTACTCGTTTCATAACAATCGATGTTGACATGGCGATATTTTCAAAAGTTTACACGGACAAGTTCCGCAATGCCGACTCCGATGAGAGCGCAAACGCACTTCAACGCCATGCCGCCACCCGTGAACGCGACGATCGCGATAAGGGATGAGGCAACACCGCTAAACTTCCGCTTTTGAAGTATGTTCGCCACTATTGCCGCAGATGAACTCATCAACAGAGAGGCGATAAGAGCCAGAATAATGTACGTAATGAAGCCGTAGTTTGCGTCCGATTCGCTGTAGCCATTCATCGCGAGCACGAGGACGAAAAACACCGCGACGCCGATCGCGATGTTAAGGATCAAAGTGATGACAAAGGCGAAAACCTTCGGAGCCATGCTTCGGGATTATATGCGCTAATGCCAGATGGACGAAGGACCACAAATCTGAAGACAAGGCCCTGATCGATAAAGATGCGGATTGACACCTGTCATCGCGTCGTCCAAAAGTATAGCTATCTTTTGCGATCCGGTGTAAATTACTACTCGATATACCCGTAGATGATCCTTGTCATTTCGCATCATACAACACTAAATGGAGGCCGCCCGGTAAATGAAGATACGTTGGTTCACTTTGGTTTTGTTCGTTATTTCTGGCTTTTCGCTCCAGATCTCAGCTCAGAAAGTTTCGATCGAGAAACAGCTTCAAGGCTATTGGAAAAGTACGGAGGCGATCATCGAATTCAAGCCCGGCAGCCGGGTCACGATCAATGACGCCGAATACGACTATGCCGTCGTTGGCTCGACTATAATCGTCAGTAATGATGAGGGCGAAATGGAGTTTCCGTACAAGCTGTCGGCTGGCGTGCTGACCGTTTGGGTCGAGATGAGGAAGGTCGTCTATAGCCGAATGACCGATGCCGAGATCGCTAAGCTAAAGAAAGGTAGCGGGAGCGGACCTGTCGCGGCGAGGGGAGGTTCGGCGGCCGGCGGCGTTCCTCAAGAACTCGTCGGCAAATGGTGTTATCAGGCGAACGTAACCGCGGTGGGCGGCGGCCGGCAGAGCGACATCTGCTTTACGCTCAAAGCGGACGGTACTTACGAATACTACGGTGAGGCCAGCAATTCGAATGTTTACGGCGGATCTAATTCCCAAAGCTGGGATTATGGCCGATGGAGTGCTACGGCAACGACGCTGACGGCGCGGTCGAACAGCGGAAAGACCACGACCTACACGCTCGAAAAACGAAATCACCCGAAAACGGGAGACCCGATGCTGATGGTTGACGGCGATGCGTTCGTCACGTTTTATCAGCGGCCGTCGTGGTAGCTGCTACGCGGCTTCGATAGCAGGTTCGCGACTTCCGACCTTTATTTTTTTGGCCCAGCCGAGGCGTTCGAAGATGCGGATGGTGATCCAGTTCATGTCGAACTGGTACCACTCAGTGCCGTGACGCGCCGAGGATGGGAAGGCGTGATGGTTGTTGTGCCAACCTTCACCGAAAGTTAGGATCGCAACGAACCAGTTATTGGTAGAAGCATCATTCGTCGAGTGCGGGCGTGAGCCGTATATGTGCGATAGCGAATTTACGAACCATGTCGTATGCCAACCGACTACGACTCGCGCAAACACACCCCAGACGACCATCGTCCATCCGCCGATCGCGAACAATATGACTGCGGAAAGCACTATCGGAATAACGTAAAGCTTCGAAATGAGGACATGCCCGCGATCTTTCATCAGGTCGGGAATGTAGCGTTTCAGTGTCGTGTCGTCATGATCTTGGGCGGTTCCCCAAACGACCCAGCCGATCTGGGCCCACCAGAAACCTGACCGCGTCGAATGCGGATCGCCTTCCTGCTCGGTAAATTTGTGATGTATCCGGTGCGTCGCGACCCATCGGTCTGGCGAGTTTTGCATCGACATCGTGCCCAGAGTTGTCAGTAAATATTCCAGCCACTTCGGGGCTTTGAAACTTCTATGCGTGAGCAGTCTATGCCAGCCAAGTCCTACCCCAAGGCTTCCGACGATCCAATTGCCGATCAACAACGCAGCTAAATTTTGCCAGCTAAATGTGAAGAAGGCAGGTATTGCCAGAAGATGAAAGAACGCCACCATTGCTGCGTTTCTCCAATTGATTGTCTGGACGATGTTCTGAAACGTGAGGGTGTTTTGCATGAATACTTCCCGTGATCTCTAACCCAAGGTTAGCAGGGATGGAAGTGAATTGTTGTAATAGTTGCGTAAGAGTCCAATTAGTCTTCGGTTAAAGAAGAAAGGCCGAAGCACCAAGCTCCGGCCCCACGTTGGCGAAGCGCTCAACCGAGTTTACGGAGCGAACGGCAGAATGACCCTATCGATAGCGTGAATGATCCCGTTGGATGCCGAGACGTCAGTGACGATAATATCCGCTTCCCGTCCGAGAGCATCTGTTATCGTGGCGCTGCTGCTTGGGAAAAAGAAGTTACCTTGCAGGCTGCGAATGCGGTGACTGCTGAGAACGTCACCCGCGTCGCGTCGGCCACGGGCAACGTGGTAAAGAAGAACCTGTGTAAGAAATCCCTGGTCAATAGAGCCGACATTCGCGGGATTAAGTCCCAACTCCGCAAATGCGTCGTCGGTCGGAGCAAATACCGTGAACTGACCCTTGCCTGAAAGTGTGTTGACGACAAGCGGATCTGCCGCAAGCACGGCCGCGATCAGGGTATCAAACTGCCCTTCGTATGGGCTTCCGGGCCCATTTACCGCTAGGGCAACCTGGACGATGTTGTCACCGGATCTGGCCGCCTTTGCCTCGCCGGCGTATGCTCCAAAAACCAACCCGATCGTCAAAACGAAAAGGAACGAAATATACTTCACTGCAGAACCCTCCCTTTGTTCAAATTGAAAATTTACTGTGAAACGGTTTTCGGTAAGAGCCGGAAAGTGGATTCAAGCATTTTCGGCAAATTACAAATTGGAATGATCACCAGCTGTGCCAGCCGGTTCCGTTGCCGGAACTCTGTCCCGGCTTGATGCCGCGGCCGCCGATGCTGCCTTTCGGGCCCGGAATGTGTCGGACTTTGTTAAGGTCACCCGCTATCTCCGGATTCTTCTTCAAATAATCTGTAAGTACCTTTTCGGCGAGATCGTCCACTTCGCTCGCGGCCAGCTTGCCGCCGGAACGTACGCCGGCGCGGACCACTCCGCCGACGCCTGTTATCGTCAACCCTATCTCGGCAACTTCGCCCGCGGTTTTCAACACCCGAAGTACGCTGACGGCCCGGCCGGCTCCACGACCGGATTTATCTGCGTATTCCTCCAGAAGCTGTGCGGCATTTCGCGTCGCGATCGCAGCGACGACCAAATAAGCACGCGAATGCATGACATTTCCACCGATGTTCAGTTCGAGTGCTTTAACGATGAGCTTGTGCGGGTCATCCCAGATTCGGAGGCTCGGAAGGTCAGCACCCCCGAGAAAGTCGGAAACCTCCGCGACCCCGATCGGTGCATCGCGTTTTCGCTTGATAAGACGGTCATGCTCACGCTGGCCGTATTGTATCTCTACCTCCAGGCGAGCGATCTCTCGTTTGAGCGCTTTTTGAACCGGGCCCTGATGAACCTCTTCCCAGTAATTGGCCGCTATTATCGATGTCTTTAAGATCGCATCGCGGTCAAGTTTGCCGCTATCGGTGGGGATATGGTCGCCGTCATAACCAAGAGATAGCCATGCCTCGAAGTGGTGCGGACTGATGATGTGCGACGACGGGTCATACGGATCGCGAACGTAGGGCTGCGATATCCTCAACCATACGCCGCGTCTCTCAAGTGTCGCCCGCACCTTTTTCAAATACTCTGCCTCGTCGGGATTGTCCGTCGTCGGCGTCAGCGCATCTTTGGTCAAGAAGACTTTGAAATCAAGTCGGATGCGCTTGTCGGCCTCGGTCACAAATATCTGTTTTGCGGCAATGTCGTAAACTTTCTTGACGAGCCGCGGATCGCGATAGACCTGATTGCCCATCGGATAGACAGGGATCTTGCGCCAAACTTCATCCGCTTCTTTTCTAATAACAGGATTTATTACCGCAGCGTCCATTATTTTTTGGACCTGATCGAGTTGTGACGGGGTCAATCGTTCGAGCACCCTGGGCAACGACCTTGCCAAGAGGCTTCGGGCGTCGACGGCACCGAGCGCGATGGCTTTTTTTCTTGCGAGAGAGTTTGGTGTGTTCTTGTCGCCCATGCGTAAACTCCTGCAAAGCCCAGGCCTTACTTGTTACCGAACGAACCGGCAAAGCCTGACTTGCAAGATCGAGACGGCGCGGAGACGGTCTTTTGCTTTAGAGTTAGACGAAAAGAGAGAGGAAAAGCGGACACCAGATCTTCGGCCCGAATTTGAGATCAAGCCCCGGCCAATTCTGAGAAATGCTCACCAACTAATCTGCAAACGCAACGCTGAGTTGTTTGAGGGGCGTAGAGTTACGCGTGTCGAGGTCTTCGGCATTTTCGCGGTTGACGTAGTTATAAAGAATGTCGCGCTGCTGCGGGCGGTAGCCGGCTTCGGAGATCTGATAACGAAGGTCGCGTTCGCTGGCCTCATTATTTGCTCCGGCGGCGGAAACCACGTTTTCCTCGATCATTATGGAGCCCATATCATCGGCGCCGAATCGCAGAGCGGCCTGGCCGAGTCGGATGCCTTGCGTCAGCCACGATGCCTGGATGTGTTGAATATTGTCGAGGAATAGCCGGGAAACTGAGAGCATCTTCAGGTAATCAATGCCGGTCGGTTCTTCGGTGATCTTACGGCCGAGGGCGGTGTTCTCGCGTTGGAACGTCCACGGAATGAATGCGGTAAACTCGCCGTAATTCGGATCTGAAGCTTTCGCGGTGAGAGCTTCGTCCTGGACCTGGCGCACGCGTTCGAGATGGCGGACGCGGTGTTCGACCTTGTCTCCGATGCCAAACATCATCGTCGCCGTCGAGATCAGCCCGACCTTGTGAACCGCCCGCATTACGTCTAGCCACTCCTGCGTCGTGCACTTGGTCGAGACACGCTTGCGGACCTCATCATCAAGGATCTCACCGCCGCCGCCGGGCATCGAATTCAGGCCCGCAGCTTTCAAGCGACGCAGGATCGTTTCGTAATCGAGCTTCGAGATCAGCGAGATGTTGTGGATCTCAGGCGGCGAAAAGCAGTGCAATTGAAACGTCGGGTACTTTGCGTGAAGTGTTCTCAGCAGGTCCTCGTACCATTCGATATTGAAGTCCGGATGCAATCCGCCCTGCATTAGCACTCCGGTTCCGCCGAGCGCGATCGTTTCGTCGATCCGCTTCTCGATCTCTTCGATCGAATGAACGTACGTATCCGGTTTTCCGGGACGGCGATAGAATGCACAGAATGTACAGACGACATTGCAGACGTTGGTGTAATTGATATTGCGGTCGATGATATACGTAACAACGTCGCCGGGATTTTTCCGCTGGCGGATCTCGTCCGCCGCGAGTCCTATACGGACAAAATCGTTCGATTCGAGAAGCGTTGTGCAGTCTTCGGCCGAGAGGCGTTCGCCGTCCAGGACACGATCCAAAATTGGCTGGATATTGCTGTTCATTCGTCTATAATTCTAACAAAAATGGGCAGACCGGTCAGGTTCAGATCGAAACTTGAGGTCACGGACAGCGACCCGCCGTGGCACATCCTTCGTGTGCCAAAGGGAAAGGTCGCCGATTTCGCGTTTAAAGGAAATCTGCGTCGCGTGGTTTGTTCGCTGAACGGAACCGAGCCTTTCAACTGTGCTCTGTTTCCAAGCAAGGGCGACTATTTCATTACGCTTAACAAAAAGCTGCGGGAGCGGCTTGGGCTAAAACCCGGAGACGCCGTGACCATCGAGCTTGTAAAAGACGAGAGCAGGTTTGGGATGCCGATGCCTGACGAATTTGCCGAGGTACTGCGTCAGGATAAGGAAGGCAAAAGATTGTTTGAAGCCCTTTCGCCGGGAAATCAGCGATTGATGTTAAAGCTGATAGCTTTTGTGAAAGATGTGGACAAGAGGATAATCCGTTCGCTGGTGGGTATCGAAATACTTAAGAAGTGCGAAGGGAAGTTTGATTATCACCTGCTGCACGATGCGATGCGGGTTGCTAGTTCTGCAAGAAAGAGGCGTAAAGAAGAATGGTAAAGAAAGCCAGATTCAAGGCGGTTATGAACAGATCTCCGGTCGAATCCGGCTGGCATTTCATTCCGGTTGAGGCGAAGATCGCAAAACGCTTTGAGAAGAAGGACGGCACTCGCCGCGTCGTTTGCACGATCAACGGTGAGGTCAGCTTTCAATGCGCTCTTATTCCTTGGGGAGATATTTTTACGATCATCGTCAATAAATCCAAGCGCGACAAACTTGGCGTCGCTGCGGGCGACAAGGTCTCGGTCGAACTCACCGCCGACGAAAGCAAATATGGCCTGCCAATGCCGGAGGAGCTTCAGGAAGTTTTGAACCAGGATCCGGACGGCGACCGATATTTTCACGCATTGACCGCGGGAAAACAGCGCTCGATACTTTATTTTGTTGGGAAGATCAAAGACATCGATAAACGCATTCACACGGCGCTTATCTTTATCGAACACCTCAAGAAAAACGACGGCAAGATCATTAGCGATCTACTTCAGGAAGAGCTAAAGCGGCCGGATTTCTGATACCTCCAAAGCAATCATTAACAGGTCATTTTGAACCCACGTCGGTCAGTTTGAATAAAAACCCGTACTGACGTGATACAGAAATCGGCTAATTACCGCGTTTTAAGTTAGGAACGCGTATTGCGTTAAGGAGAGCGGCGATGGAAGAACGACAACAACAACTTGGAACAACCGATCTTGGCCTGCTGGTATTCGTACTGGTCGCCGGTTGGCTGCTGCTCTTCTATTCCGGGATCTTCTAAAGTTTCAAATAAAAGCCGTCTCCCGCACCGTTTTTATTAGCCCCGACTTCCCGGCCAATTCGAAGTAAAGCTTCATACCAGCCACCATCGAATCGTCTGGTGAATAAGAGATATTTTCCGAAAGATACGCGAGCATCTCGCCTTTGTTGAGGCCGATCTCGCTTTGATAATTAGCGGCGATCTCATCCAAATGTGTGAGGCCCTCATCACGGGCAGCGGCGAAATCAATGGAGCACGTTTCCCGCCGCGTCATCCACATGGCGAAGATGAATCCGAGTCCGGTGTATTGATGCCAAAGCTCTGCGAGATCGTACGATCTTAGATCTTGGATCTCGGATTCTGGATCGAGATCCGGAGTCCGCGGTCCGCAGCCCGAAATTGAAAGTGCCGGGTCGCCGATCAAGAGTGCGGCATCGGATTCGGCAAGCATCGCTTCGATATTTGGCTCGGAATCGCGCCACGCGGGTTCGAAACCGAAAAACTCGCGAAAAATAATTTTTGTCAGGACAACTGAAGTACGCGACGACGTGTCGAGCGAGACCGAGCGGACATCCGCAAGGTCCGCTCCGCGGGTGACCAGGCAGACGCTGCGAACACGGCGTTTCGCGCCGACGCAAACATCCGGGATGACCTTAACCCCGTCGATTAACTGCGACGCGATCACGGGCACCAGCGCCGCATCGACGCGATCCTGAGCGAGCAGCTCAGCCGACCGCGCCGGCGCATTGTCGAGAATGATCTCGACCTTGCCGTGATTTGCGCCGTAAAGGAAGCTCCATACGAGCGGGGCCGTATTCGAGTAACTTGAGGCGGAGATACGGGGTGTGATCATCGGTCACCCGCCGAAAACATCGGCGTATTCCTCAGAGTTTTGGAGCTTTCGAAGTGCGAATGGACAGGTCGCGTAGATCTTCAAGCTCTTTTCGCGTGCGTATTTTACCGCTTCGGCAAGGAGTTTGTCCCCGATCTTTTGTCCGCGAAGACTGTCATCGACTTCGGTATGGTCGATAATGAATCCGGTCGTTCCCGCGGTTGTGTAGGTCATCTCAGCAAGGCGTTTCCCGTCTTCGCCGCGAATGAGAAATCCGCCCCGGCCGCCTTTTTCAACGTGTTTTATCTCCATAAGGATAGTTTCACGCAAAGCCGCGAAGTTCGCAAAAGTGATTCTTGTTGAAAGCCCTTGAAGTGGACTATGCTTCTTTCAATGAAGATCTATGATGTGACGGTAGCGATCAGCGAAACTGTGCCGATCTATGAGGGCGACCCAAAGGTGAAGATCGACCCTTTCGTATCGATCGCTAACGGTTCGGCGGCAAACGTCTCGAATGTCTGTTTTGGAGCGCATACCGGAACCCACGTTGACGCGCCGAATCATTTTATTGACGGCACGCGAACGGTCGATGACCTGGATGTCGAGAAGCTGATCGGGCCGTGCTTAGTGGTCGAGGTCCCCGCAGACGTGATCGCGATCGAGCCCGAACACTTGCCTGATCTCCAAGGCATCGATCGGATCGTTTTTAAGACGCGGAACTCGGCGTTTTGGAACACTCCCGAAGACGGATTTCGCACCGATTTCACCTACATAACCCATGCCACGGCAAAGACGCTTGCCGACAACGGCATAAAGCTCGTCGGCATCGATTATCTTTCGATCGAGGCACCCGGCGCCGAAGGGCATCCGGTACATATTACGCTTCTCGAAAAGGAGATCGTCATCCTGGAAGGCCTCGATCTTCGTGAGATCGCTGCGGGCGATTACGAACTGATCTGTCTTCCACTGAAGTATGTCGGCGGAACAGGCGACGGCGCACCCGCACGAACGGTACTTAGACAAATTTAGTTCATGAAACGCTATTTCGTCATTTTCCTATTTGCTTTTGGTCTTTCGACGTTTGGCTCCGCCCAGGCTGCTCAGAAACCGAACGCAGCAAAAAGGCCACTGACCGAGGACGATCAGATCCGGTTTCTCGTATTGTCAGATTTGCTTGGGAAGGAATCTCGAGAGAAGAAAACCCGGTGTGTCACTGTGGACGGCGAAATGAAGAAACCTAGTAAGGCCTTGCTTGAACGACTTAAACAAGTCCATCCAAAAGTGAAGTCCGGCTCACGGTGTTATCTGGATAAGCAAGATGGTGATGTCGTCGTAGATGGCGTAACCGGCAAGAAAGCCTTGTTGTTTTCGGTTAACAAATTGAAGCGACTCGACCGAGACCGTGTGGAGCTCAGCGGAAGTAACTATGAAGCAAATATGGCGAGCTTCGGCTGTAAATACACTCTTGTTCGTGAGAACGGAATATGGAAGATCGAAACCGTGAGTGACTGTTATATTTCATAGACAGGTACGTAAGAACAATGAGTACACAGGCGCTTTACGATCAATGGTCAGCGACGTATGACGACGTCGTTAACCCGACGCGCGATCTCGAAAAACGAGCTTGTGAGAGCGTGCTCGCAGATATCTCGTTCAGGACGGTGATAGAGCTTGGCAGCGGAACGGGAAAGAATACTCAGTGGCTTGCCGAGCGAGCTGAACGTGTAGTTTCGGTAGATCTTTCTGAAGAGATGCAGGCAGTTGCTAAAGCCAAGGTGACGGCGGCAAACGTCGAGTTTCGTCAGCGTGATATCCGGTTGCCGTGGAGATTCGTGAACAAAGTCGATCTCGTTACCTGCAGTTTGATACTCGAACACGTCGAAGACCTTGACCACGTCTTTCGCGAAGCCGCTAAGATCCTGAATGCGGACGGGCATTTTTACATGTGCGAGCTTCATCCATTCAAACAGTACGAGGGAAGCAAAGCGAGATTTGAGACAGACGAAGGGCTTAAGGTGCTGGAGTGTTTTCAACATCACGTTACGGACTACACGAACGCCGCAGTTTCGAATGGCTTTACCATCGCAAAGATGGATGAGTGGTTCGATGATAACGATCGATCGAAAATGCCGAGATTGCTGTCGTTCGTTTGTGGTCGAACGGTGTCAGTAGCCCGCAGGTAAGTAAGGGCTCAACCCTAAAGTCGAGTAGCTTAG
>CAYTDJ010000052.1:0-1538 GCA_964436265.1 uncultured Chloracidobacterium sp.
TACCCTGCGTTGCAACGACCAGGTCTTTGTCGCGTTTTTGAACGGCGAGATCGGTGATCGGAACAACCGGGAGATTAAGGCGGAGAGATTGCCAGGATTCGCCGTCATTGGCCGAATAATACATGCCCGTCTCAGTCCCGGCATAGAGCATCCCTTTACGATTAGGATCCTCACGAATTACACGCGTGAAAGCATCCGCCTCGATACCCGTGACGATCTTTTTCCAGGTCTTCCCGTAGTCGGTCGTCTTGAAGAGATATGGCTTATAGTCATCTGACTTATACCCGGTTGCCGCAAAATAGGCAGTTCCGGCATCGTTCGGGGAGGCCTCGATCGAATTTATCTGAACATAATCCGGTAGTTCCTTAGGTGTTACGTTTGTCCACGTTTTTCCGTTGTCACGTGTTACATGAACAAGGCCGTCGTCCGAACCGGTCCATATAACGCCGGCCGTGATCGGCGATTCCGCAACGGTAAATATCGTCGAATAATACTCGACGCTAGTGTTGTCCCGCGTGATCGGCCCGCCAGAGTCGCCTTGCTTGGACTTATCATTTCGCGTCAGGTCCGGTGAGATCGCCTGCCAGCTTTGCCCTTCGTCAAACGACCTAAAAAGTACGTTGGCTCCAGTGTAAAGTGCGTATTTTCCTTCGGTTTTGTGGGGTGAGAACAATATAGGAAAGTTCCATTGGAAACGATACTTCATCGCCTCGGCTCCCGCACCCATCGGATTGTCGGGATAGACGTTCACGTCGCGCATCTGCTTCGTCTTGTGATCGTAACGTGTCAGCAGTCCGCCGTAGCTTCCGGCGAATATGATATCCGAATTCTCCGGATGCGGAGCGATCCAGCCTGATTCGCCGCCGCCCACGTCGTACCAGTCGCGTTCGGTTATTGCAAAATCATTTGTCCGGGACGGGATCCTTACTGTGGAATTGTCCTGCTGAGCGCCGTAGATGTTGTAGGGAAAGTCATTGTCGAGTGCGACACGATAAAACTGAGCTGTCGGCTGGTCCTGCTCTGTCCAGCTTCTCCCGCCGTCGGTCGTTACATTTGCTCCGCCATCGTTGCCTTCGACCATTCGTTGACTGTTGTCCGGAGCGATCCAAAGGTCATGATTGTCGGAGTGCGGCGTACTTATGTTGGTGAACGTGCGGCCGCCATCGATCGACTTGTGAAAGCCGACATTCAGCACGTAAACGATGTCAGCATTCTGCGTATCCGCGTAAACTCTGGTGTAATACCACGGCCTCTGGCGAATGTTGGCGTTTTCAGAAGTCCGCTGCCATGTATCACCCCCATCGTCGGAGCGGTAAAGTCCGCCATCTTTTGCTTCGATCATTGCCCAAACGCGGTTCGGGTTGACCGGCGACACGCTTATACCGATCTTCCCAAGTACCCCTTCGGGCAGGCCGCGATTCTTGGAAATGTCCGTCCAGGTTTCGCCGCCATCGGTCGATCGGTAGATCGAAGAACCTTCGCCCCCCGAGATTAGGCTGTACGGCGTTCGCTGAACCTGCCAGAATGCCGCGAACATC
>CAYTDJ010000052.1:1638-10277 GCA_964436265.1 uncultured Chloracidobacterium sp.
GCGTCAACCGACTTGTAAACACCGTCGCCATGGGAAACGTTTCCGCGTACGGGCGATTCGCCCATGCCGACATAGATCACGTTGGGGTCTGAAGCTGAGACCTCGATGGCACCCACCGAACCGGTCTTGATGAATTTGTCCGTGACGGGTTCCCAATTGACACCGCCGTCCGTTGTTTTCCATACACCGCCGCCCGTCGCGCCGAAGTAATACACGTTCGGCTGAGAAGGTACACCGGCGACCGCCGTTACGCGTCCGCCGCGAAACGGCCCGATCATTCGATATTGAAGATTTGCAAACGGATCGGGTGCGGCTTGTGTTGCTGGGGTTGTGGCCTGTGCCGAAACGGTGAACGTATAAATGGATGCAGATGCGATCAGACAGATCGCGCAAAATGCGGCTCGGAGTTTTCCGGACATCAAGGTTTCCTCGTAAGTGAATTGTTGTTGGAATTACTAGGAGAAATTTAGTTCAACGGCGGGGATTACGCAAACGACTCAGCGCGAAGTAAGAAGCTTGCGTAAGCCCTCTTCACCCCAATTCATGATAATGTCATGGTTCCATTTAAAAAGAGGCCTGGCGATCGGGGAGATCAGGTTCATCCAGGCCTTTGTGGTTTTGACCGTCCAGTCGTACTGAACACGAGTTCCTATTTTCGTTTGTTCGAATCTCCAGACGCCTTTCCCGTCGAGTTCGCCAAACGCCCGTGCTTCGATCAGCCTTCGCTTTTCGATCCGGACGACCTCCGAATCAAATTCAAGCGTATAGGGAAGAGCACTCTTCCAAGTTGACCGATGCACCGCCCCGATGCCATCAGCATCACCGGGCTTCAATTCGATCACGCTTAGTACGCCTTTCCACCATGCCGGCCAATTTTCAGATAGTTTGATCGCGTCCCATACTGTATCGATAGGAGCGGCTATCGTCCATACGGAAACAAATTCGTAATCACTCATCACGGCTACTCTATAACGAAAAATGCGAAACGGTGCATCCATTTCGCATTCCTTTTCTTAATTTTCGTCTTTAACTATTTTTTGGTCGTACTTCGGGCAAAATAACCTTGCCTGTGCGTTATCTTGACCTTTTGTTTCACCATTTCAGGGTTAACTAGTTGTATCTCGATCTTCCGATAGGAACCGTCGGCCTGCTGGTTGTTTGGTTCATAAGCAAGCAGGTACTGTGACCGCATTTCTTCTTCTATTTGTTTGAATGCTTTTCTGAGTTCGACTTCATCTTTAGGAAAGAACGCCCGGCCGCCCGTGCGTTCGGATATCTTTTTCAGTGCGCCTTCATCGACACCATCGTAAAAATTATCGCCGATGCCAACCGAGTAGATCACGGCTTCAGACTTCTGTGCTGCAAGGATCGCCTCTTCGAGTTTCTTCTTACCCGAAGTGTTATACCCATCGGAGAGCAAAATGATCGCTCGTCTCGTTTTCTCAGGTGCCGGGCCGAGGATCTCTTCGGACGTGACCCAGATAGAATCCCAAATCGCGGTAGAACCTGCTACTTGGGTGCCGGTTCCCGAAATTGGCGGAGTTCCCGGTGCCATTACACCGCCGCCAATATAACCCGCCGGTGGCACGAACTGGACCTTATCGATCGCCCGGCGAAGCCTTTGCAGGTTGTTCGTCATTCCCTGTTCGAGTGTCGATTCGCCGGTGAACGAGATCACCGCCACCTCGTCCTTGGCCGGACGTATGAATGATTCTACGAAGGCGATCGCCGCCGCTTTCTCTTCAGGCAGAGTCCGCTGCTGAGAAATGCTCGTATCGATCAGGATCGCGAGGCTCATCGGCAGATCGATCTGCCTGGCAAAGGCCGTGATCTCCTGAGGCTTGCCGTCCTCAAGTATTCGAACATCTTCCTTTTTTAGTCCGAGAAGCAGACGGCGGTCTTTGTCCTGTGCTGTGAAAAGAACGTTTACGACCTCCGTATCGACTCTGATCTCTTCGTCCTCAGGGTTGACCGGAGGTGTCGGTGTCGTCTTAACGGTGCGCGTAGAGCCCTGAGCCGATACATCAGTCGAATAAAATGCAGCGGCAGCGGTAAATAACACTGCCAAAGCCAATATCAAGGAATTTCTTACTATTGCCATCACTGATCTGTCGGATGCCGCAACACTGCCAATTCGTTCGCCGCGTCTATTTCAAGCTGTCGCGGACCGCACGATAACTCGTCTTTGTGCGGATCTTGTATTTGTCGGATTTTGCTTTATCAACAAACCTGACTTCCACCTTTCGAAGCCGGCCGTCGTAGTTTTGATTCGCAGGACGATAGGTCAAAATATATTGACCCTGCAATTCCTGCGAGATCTTTTTGAAGGCACGTTCGAGTTCGAGAATATCTCCGGTGAAGAACGCTTCTCCGCCTGTCTCTTCACATAACTGAGTTAGCAGTTTGTCGCCTTTGTCCTTTACCGTTCCAGCTTCGACTCCGGGAACCGAGCCAAGAAATCCTGCTTTTGTAGAGATGCCGAAGATCGTAGTTTCCGTCCGCTGGGCAATATCGATCGCGTCCTGTAGTTCGGCACGGCTGAACGTGTCTTCGCCGTCCGTGATGATAACTATCACACGGCGGCCCGGAACGTTGCGGAGCTTTTCATCGGAGAATTGCCAGACGGCATCATATAAAGCCGTCTGCGATCCTGTCTTCTTGATCTTGTCAACAGCACGATCTAGCAGATCTAGTTTATCTGTGAAGTCTTGCTGAAGAACGACCTGATGGTCGAATGTCATGAATGCCGCTTTATCTTTTCGAAGTCGGGTAACGGTGTAAATAAAATTCTTGGCAGCCTCTTTTGAGAACTGAAGCTTTCCCGCGGTCGACGGCGATGTGTCCATCAGGACGCCAACAAAAACCGGAGGATTAGTCGCCTCCGAAGTAAAGAAAGTTACTTCCTGTTGAACGCCGTCCTCGAATACGGCAAAATCGCCGCGTTTCAGGCCGGCGACAAGTTCCTTTTTCTGCGTTACCGTTACCGGCAGCCTGACCTCAAACGTTTTCAACGAATCATCCGGCGTAGATGTCGGTACCTGAGCAGGTACGGCAGTACCCGATAGTACGACAAACACCGCTATGCAGATGGATAAAAGAAAGGCCTTCATAGATCCGAAATTTGCGTGCAACTCAATAGTTTTCGATGCTCGAACACGTTTGTCTGTTGCCCTAAACCAAACGCAAAGTATAACAGAACAGTTCGGCGATGACACTTTCGCGGCTGTTCGCTGGCGTTGCGTCAAGCCCGTGTTTACGCAACAATTACCCCGCGTCCTTTTTTCCAATGAACACGAACATTTTCAGGGAATACGACATACGCGGTATCGTCGGCGAACAATTGACCGACGAAACGGTAGGGATACTTTCACGCGCCATCGGAACGTTTTTCGCGCAAAATAGCGCCAAGCGGATCGCCATCGGTTACGACGCTCGCGAGAGTTCGCCGAGATTCTGCGAGATACTTGCCCACGGACTTAACGCATGCGGATGCGATGTCGTGCTTATCGGGATGGTTCCGACTCCGGTCCTTTACCACACTGCGTTTACGAAAGATGTTGACGGCGGAGTTATGATCACCGGTTCGCACAATCCGCCGCACCACAACGGCTTTAAGATCTGTCTTGGGAACACTACGCTTTTCGGTTCGCAAATACAGGAGATAAAAGAGATCGCTTTATCAGGCGTATTCGAAACCGGTTTCGGCTCTGTCGGATCGATAGATGTTCTGGACGATTACGTCGCGGATCTTGTTTCAAAGGTCTCGCTTGGCCGGCGCAAGCTCAAAGCGGTGGTAGATGCGGGCAACGGCATGGGCGGCGTGACCGCGGTTCCGATCTATGAACGCCTTGGGGTTGAACTTGTAGAGCTTTTTACGGAACCGGATTCGACATTTCCAAATCATCATCCAGACCCGACGGTGACCGAGAATTTGCAGGATACGATAAATGCTGTCCGTGAACATAATGCAGACGTCGGCATTGCCTTCGACGGCGATGGCGACCGCATTGGCATCGTTGACGAAACAGGACGGATCATCTGGGGCGATGAATTGATGATCCTGCTTTCGCGAACGATCCTCGCAGAACGTCCGGGTTCGACGATCATCGCCGAGGTTAAATGCTCGCAAAGCCTTTTTGACGACATCGAAAAGCACGGGGGGACGGCCATCATGGAACGCGCCGGACATTCGATCATTAAATCGCGGATGAAAGAAACAGGGGCCGTGCTTGCAGGCGAAATGAGCGGGCACATTTTCTTTGCGGATCGCTTTTACGGCTTTGACGATGCGGCGTATGCCGGTGCTCGTCTGCTCGAAATACTATCTAAGACTGACCAAAAACTCTCCGACCTATTCGACGGAATTCCAAAGACCTATTCCACGCCCGAACTCCGCGTCAATTGTTCCGATGAGACGAAATTTGACGTGGTCGGAAGAGTCGCAGAACATTTCGCAAAATCCCACAAGGTAATCACCATCGACGGTGCGCGGATCATCTTTGATCACGGCTGGGGACTGGTCCGGGCGTCGAACACGCAGGCGATCCTCGTCCTACGCTTTGAAGCTGATTCACAAGCACACCTCGACGCGATACGGAACGATGTCGAAGAGTTTTTGGCGACGCTTATCGATTGATACTTTTGAACCGATTACTCCGCGTAAATGAATGCGCCGGGCCTTTACCGGCACGCATTCATAAACACGGAGCAATTATGTTACGCAAAGTCTCAAACACCGCTATCTGGGTCGCGATCTTCATGATCCTTGTCGCGGTTCAGGCATACAACACACTTGGCCAAAACAGCGATATCATCGGCAAATGGAAGGACGGCAGCGTGGGCCTTGTCCAATATCAGAATCAGGTCACCGGAGCGACAAAGAGCGGCCGTAGCCATCTTTTCACGTATAATTTTCTGCCTAATGGCAATTACGAGTTCATCGGCTACATGGAGATGAACATGTACAATTGCAACAACACGCTTTTCAACCAGATCACGGGCAAATACACCGTCGAGGGCTCGACTATCTATTTGAATCCGTCGAAGGATTTCTGGAAATCGACAAACTCTTGTTCGGCGAGCGGCAACAAACAGCAGAATAAAGTGCCGACCAAGAAAACGCTCGAATACGAACTTAAAGAAGACGATTACGGCAAGCCGGTACTTTGCCTGACCGAGGGCGAATCACAGACCTGCTTTGGCCGCGATAAGGAATGAAGCTATGTTTGCACGCCGTTTCTCGATACTGATATCTATCCTTGCGTTCGCCTTCGCAGCCTACGCTCAACCGCAGCCGTCCGCAGCGGATATAGCCGCGAAGACCGACGAATACATGAACGCTCTTCTCAAAGTGAAGGGCGTCGGCGGCTCGGTCCTGATCTCGCGAAAAGGCGACCAGATCGTAAACCGCGGTTATGGTTATGCCGATGCCGCGGCGAAGGTGCCGAATGCGCCTAATACTAAGTTTCGCATCGGTTCGATCACCAAACAGTTCACGGCCGCTGCAGTCCTCTTGCTGCAGGAAAAGGGAAAGCTTTCGGTCAACGATCCAGCGTGTAAGTACCTTGAGGATTGCCCTGAAACATGGAAACAGGTGACCATACATCAGCTTCTTTCACACACATCGGGGATAACGAACTTCACGGCATTGCCCGAATTTCGCAACAAAAAGACCGAAGACCTGAAGCCTTACGATGTGCTCGCGATGGTGAAATCACTCCCGCTGAGGTCAACGCCGGGAGAGAAATTCGAGTACAGCAATACGAACTACACCATCCTCGGCTTGGTAATTGAAAAGGCATCCGGAAGGCCGTACGACGTATTTCTAAAAGAGAATATCTTCGGGCCGCTTAGGCTTGCCGACACTGGATACGACTTTGGTAAAGAGCGGTTGCCGAATGCGGCGCTTGGGTATTCGAAGCGCGGTGATGAGGTCGTTCCCGCGTCGGCCATCAGTATGCAGGTGCCGTACGCCGCGGGAGCCTTGTACTCCACCGTAGGAGACCTCTACAAATGGCAGGACGCTTTACTGGGCGGGAAGCTCTTGAAAGCTGAATCGCTAGCAGCGATGCTTACACCCAACTTAAACGGTTATGGTTACGGAATCGGAAAAGGAACCACTACCGGTCGCGAACGCATCGCTCACGCCGGAGGTATCGACGGTTTTTCGTCAAACATCGCTATCTTGCCCGCCGAAAAGGTCGTCGTCATCGTTTTATTAAACAGTGATGCGGTCATGGCGAACCTAGTCTCCCGTGATCTGGAAGCGATCGTATTCGGCGAAAAATACACCGTTCCTCAGGAAAGAAAAGCTGTATCAGTAGATCCAAAGCTACTGGATTCCTATGCCGGGCAATATCAAGTGGCTCCCGGCCTTGTATTCAACATTGCACGTACTTCGATCGGCTTGACGTTTCAGCCAACGGGACAGCCGACACCTGTTGAGATATTTGCTGAAAGCGATTCGAAGTTTTTCCTTAAGGTGGTTGATGCACAGATCACGTTCGTGAAGGATGCTGATGGGAAAGTGACGGGCCTCGAATTCCAGCAGGCGGGCCGAACGACAAAAGCGAAGCGTCAGGAATGATCGTCGTCACGATCCGCGGTTTGGCGGTATATTCAGTTTTGCAAAGCAGCGTGGAACATCTCACGCTGTTTTGCCGTTTAGTTACAGGACAATATGAAAAAACAACTGGCAATCATTTCATGCGTTCTTTTTGTTCTCACGTTGACTGCACAGCTTTCAGCTGCAGCCCCGATAAAGTTCAAGGTGCAGGTCGCTGATAAGATCGACGGCGTAACTACACCGCTATCCGGCAGACTGCTGATCTTCATGCGTAAGGACGATGGAAAGCCGACCGATGGTTTCGGCCCCAATAACAGCGACCCTAACGCTGTATGGATCTCCGGTACGGAGGTTGCCAACCTTGAACCGGGCAGACCGATCGAGATCGATCCGGATATCTTGTCATACCCATCGCCGTTTGCTTCGGCACCTGACGGAAACTACCAGATCTTTGCGTTGCTAGACTGTGACCATTCATATACTTATAACGGCCCTGGATCGGGCGATGTTTACAGCGAGGTGTTGAAAACGACCGCTCCTTTTTCGTCTGCCGAATTAAAGCTGTACAAAGCGATCCCACAGCGAAAGATCGACGTTCCGTCTAACGCGCGACTTGTCGAATTTGAAAGTCCGATGTTATCTGCATTTTGGGGACGTCCGATCAAGTTGAAGGCGTCCGTCATCCTGCCTCCCGGATATGACAAGTCAACACAGAGATATCCAGTTATCTATAACGTAAGCGGATACGGCGGAACGCGACTGAATCCACTTCGCGGCGCGGCCCAACGTGAAAAGGAAATGCTCGAAGGAAAACGACCCGAGATGATCAGCGTTTTTCTCGAAGCTCAGGTTCCGCTCGGACACAGCGTATTTGCAGATTCGGCGAACAACGGCCCATGGGGTACCGCTCTCGTAAAGGAGTTCATACCGTACCTCGAAAAGCAGTTTCGGATGGATGCGAAACCGAACGGACGATTTCTTACGGGACATTCATCCGGCGGCTGGACGACGCTTTGGGTAATGGTCAATCATCCCGAATTTTTCGGCGGCACATGGTCCACGTCACCAGACCCGGTCGATTTCCACAATTTCACCGGCCCGAACCTTTATGCGAACAAAAACATCTACACGGACTCGAACGGTAAGGAATACGGCCTTGTCCGCGACAAAGGTAAGGACCTCGCGACGCTTCGCCAATACGCACAGCAGGAACGCGTTCTCGGGTATTACGGCGGACAAATGGGCTCATTCAATGCAGTCTTCTCGCCAAAGGGAGATGATGGCCAGCCGATGAAGCTATACGATTTTGACACAGGTATCATCGATCCCGCCGTAGCAAAAGCCTGGGAAAAGTACGACATTTCAAAATTGCTCCGCGAAAACTGGAAAACACTCGGTCCGAAACTGAAAGGCAAGCTTCACATCTGGGTCGGTACGGCAGACACGTTTCATCTTGAAGAATCGGTCCGACTTCTCGATGCCGAACTCAAAAAACTCGGCAGTGACGCTAAGATCGAATACTTGGATGGCAAGACGCACTTCGATCTTTACAATCAGGGCCTAACGGAAACGATCCAGTGGGAAATGTACAAGGTCGCGCGGCCAAACTATAAGGCGAAAGCCGCCGCGAAGTAGATCAGCGTTTCGAGGGAAGAAAGGCGGATATCGCGTTTGCGATATCTGCCTCTCTCGCAAAAGAATTGAAAATAGGAACGGCTTCGCGAAGAGTCTGTTCGCTAACACCCGTGAGAAAAATCCCCTCTTGATTTAACACCACAAAATACGACTCGCTTTCGTCGTTAGTCTGGGTCTTTACATGAGCACCGGTGAACTGGCTCATAGAGCCTTCGATCACTTCCTTGCGATGGATGAATTGTCGAACGAACGCGTAGGTGTCAGTTGTTTTGTCGAAGAAATATACCTCGCGGATCGTCCCGCGGAATGAAAGTGCCAGGCATACGATCGCAATGATGAATAACGTCCACAGCCCGAATGAATCGAACGCCCAGGTCTTATATAAGAGAAAACCGAAGGCGGCCGCAAAACCCAGAAAACCCAAGGTCGTCAGGAACAT
>CAYTDJ010000053.1:0-10252 GCA_964436265.1 uncultured Chloracidobacterium sp.
CTCCAAGAGCAACGGGTTTCCCGGTTACGACCGCGGTCACGGTATGACGAGCATGCATGGAGAAAGTATCCATGATCCAAGCCATGGTTTGCTCGTTGGTATTCATGTCCGGTGCGGGTACGTCTTTGTCCGGGCCAATGAAATCTATCAACTCGGCAGTATATCTGCGTGTAAGACGCTCAAGTTCGCCGAGTGACATTTGCGCCGGGTTACAGATGATCCCGCCTTTTCCGCCGCCAAACGGTACGTTCACAACAGCGCATTTCCAGGTCATCCAGGCTGACAGAGCCTTGACCTCGTCCAGAGAGACATCCGGCGCGTACCGAATGCCGCCCTTTGCAGGACCGCGGGCGAAGTTGTGCTGCACACGGAAACCTTCAAATACCTGTATATGCCCGGTGTCCATCCGAACCGGGATATAAACCTTGATCTCACGGCTCGGCACCCTCATGACGGCATAAAGGTCGGTATCGAGACCCAACAACTGTGCCGCACGGTCAAACCGCTCGCTCATTGCCTCGAAGGGATTTTTTTCATCACTTCCCTTGAAGCGCCGCATTTCATCTGCCATTGGATTAGCCATTATTATTGATTCTCCAAAAACTTATCTAAAAAACCTTATTTGGCGGCTTCCCTGGTGTGGTTCATCGAACCTGACCTGAAGCCTTGCATATCTAATGTCACGTATTTAAAACCTAATTTCGAAATTTCGCTTTCAACGAGCTCGAAGATCTCAACGTTTAAGATTCGAGTCATTTCATTTTTCGATATCTCTACCCGAGCCAATTCGTCGTGGACACGAACTCTGTACTCAACAAACCCCAGATCGCCGAGGAACTTTTCTGCCTTTTCCACCTTTCCCAACCGTTCGATCGTGACAGGAACCCCGTGCGCAATTCTCGAGGAAAGGCACGGACTTGCCGGAAGATCCCATGTCGGCAGTCCCAATGCCTTACTCCTCTCACGTATCTCCAGTTTGGTGAACCCTGTTTCAGCAAGCGGACTGCGTACGTTTCTCTGTCTTGCCGCAGTTCTACCCGGCCTATGGTCGCTCAGATCGTCGGCATTAGTGCCATCTAAAATGATCGCATCTCCGAACTCGGTCGAGATAGACTGCAGAACCGAATATAGTTCATCTTTACAATAGAAACAGCGGTCCGCGCCATTTTTCAAATAATCCGGATCGGCGAGTTCGTTCGTGTCGACGACTCTAAAATTGAACCCCAACTGCCGAGCGAGGTTTGACGAACGCCTGCGCTGAATTTCCGAAACGCTTGCAGATATGCCTGTAACGCAAAGCGCATTTTGCTTTAATTCGTCGTTAGCGACTGCAGCAAGATAAGAGCTGTCAACACCTCCGGAGTAAGCGACCAACACACGGCCCAAGTCCCGCATCATACTCCGTAGTTTGCGCTCTTTCACGGCCGCGGACTGGACGTCCGGGCGTTGGGTTGATGTTTCCGATGGCACGATCATTTCCCGAATAGAAGGTAATTACCTTCGGGACCATAAAGACGAAATTCTAGCCCACCGCTTTGTGTTATGGCAAACAAGGTCTGTTCGAATTGGGATCGGGTACATCTTCAATTGGTTCGATGATACGATTGACAGTGATCAGAATGGAACAACGCTGCGGTCTTGCAATAAAATTGTCGCTGTCGCTGCTATTGTGCGTTGCCTTATTGATATGGGGAGCCGAAGCAACTCGAGGACAGGACGATGATCCGGCAAAAAAGGCAATTTCCCTTTTTGAGCAAGGGCAGAACGCTCACGAAAAAGGGGACCTTGATCAGGCGATCAGCCTGTACTCAAAGGCAATCGAACTGATGCCTGAGTTTCCTGAGGCCGAACTGCAACGCGGAAACGCCTATCTTTCTCAAAAGAAACTCACCGATGCCGAGAGATCGTTTCGTAGGGCACTCGAACTGCGGGAGGACTGGTCGCTTGCTAAGACCAGTCTTGGGTCTGTTTTGGTAACGCTTCGAAAATTTGAAGAAGCGGAGATCCTTCTGAATGGAGCATTGGAAGATGACGAAGCGAATCCTCTTGTGTTGTCGGCGTTGGCTGAACTAAAGCTCTGTCAAAAGGTCTCGGCGGACTCACTCCGTGAACTTCTTTCGAGGATTTCAGGCTTGACCGCGAAGATGCGTCCCACGGCGGGCCTTTTGAGTTCCAAAGCCGCGCTTGAGCAACGTTTAGGTGACATTCCCGGTGCAAAAGAGAGTGTTGCGAGAGCACTTCAGATAGACCCTCAGCTGACATCTGCACTTGTGATCGCCGCCGATATTGCATTGATCGAAAAAGACATAGAAAAAGCAGACACGTATGTTCGCCGACTAGAAGCTTTGTCGCCAAAGTCCCCGGAGGTTCTCACTCTTCGGTCTCGCGTGCTCTATTCTCAGGGGAAAAGGGCCGATGCCCTTTCGTTGTTGGAGTCGATACCAAGTCCATCTGAATCGGTTAAAGAGTTGATCGCGATGGTAAAGGATGGCGACGTGGCTGACCTCCCGGGACTGGAAGCAAAGATCCGACGTACACCCGACGATGTTAACGCACTGTCAAAATTGTGCGTTGGTTTTCGCGTTTCGGATCCTGCAAGAGCGTTGGAATATTGCAGGAAAGCGTCGATCCTTGAACCCAAGGAAATTAGTCATGCGGTCGGATTCGGGGCGGCTCTGGTTCAGGCAAAGCAATATGTTGAAGCGATCGGCTTGTTCAGAAAACTCCTGACATTAGCCCCCGAACACGTGACGATCCATACGAATCTTGCCACAGCGCTTTTTCAGCTGAAACGATACGACGAGGCAAAGAATGAGTTTCGATGGCTTACCGAACATCAGCCGGCCTCAGCCGCCGCCTATTATTTCCTTGCGATCACACACGACCATCTCGGCGAATATTTGGATGCGATGGCAAACTATCAGAAATTTCTGAGGATCGCTGACCCGAACGCAAGTAAACTTGAGATCGAAAAGGTAAATCTCAGGCTTCCCGTTCTTCAAAGACTAGTAAAGGACGGTAAGGGAAAAAAAGCTGGTGTATGACCGGGAATTAGTGCATATTAGTAGGTACTTCGAATTCAGTGAGCTTTCTGGAGCAAAAGTCTTCCTTATCGATCAAGGCGTCAGCCGTAGGGTACTTTTTTGTGACAATTGCTCTTGTTGCGTTGCCAACGATCGCATCTGCACAGATCGAAGACTACACATTCGGAGCACCTCCGCCCGTTAAGCTTATGTCGAAAGGTGAGGCAAACCAGCTCGCCTCTAAACATGACGTAAAGGATCGAACGAAACTTGCGTTAGAGCTTATGTCAGGTAGGCTTTCGAAGGCAGAAGAATTCAATACCAAAGGCGAGTTTCAAGAAATGTACAACGAACTTGGGGCGTTTCACGCGTTGATGGACAATACCCTTGACTTTCTTTACGAAAACAGCCGCGGACGCGATAAGAACCTTGAAACGTTCAAAAAGTTCGAAATTGCATTGCGGGCGTTTGCACCTAGACTTGGTGTGATACGCCGGGAATTGCCGACGGAATACGACCCGTATGTACGAAACCTGATCAAGTATTTGCGAGATGCTCGCAGTAAGGCGGTGGAACCGCTTTTCGGGGATATGGTCGTACCGAACCGTAGGACATAAGATCAGCGATGAAGAATAGAACAGTTTACTTCCTTGTGCTGACTGCCGTTCTCGCGGCGGCTTTTTTTGTCCCGCAAGCCGCGGCACAACGACGCGATTTTGTAAGTGAAGAAGAGGCTGAACTGATCCGCGAACATCAAGAGATCGACATGCGGATCGAGGTCTTAACGAAGTTCATTGAACGCAGGCTTGCCGCTTTGGGAATTCCCGGCCACACATGGTCTCCGCCGAAAAAGAACGCCGAACTTTGGGGAGAAGAGCCTAAGGGCACGAAACTCGAACTCCTGTACGACATAAAGCGGATCCTACAAAAGGCGATCGACGATATTGATGACATTGCGTCGCGGGACTCGACCGCGATCGAGGGCAACGAGAAAACCGGAAAGCTCTTTCCGAAGGCGGTCAGGAGCCTTTCTTCGGCCGCGACACGATATAGATCTATCTTTGATTCCGAATTGGCGAAAACAAGAGCGGAAAAAGAACGTGGCGTTTTAATGGATTCGGAAGAGCTCTGTGACCAGATAATTGAAGCTGCCGCAGGCCTTCCCGCCGAGGTAAAAGAAGATAAAAAGAAAAAGAAACCGGATAACCGGTGAGCCGCTAACTTCGATTAGCCCCGCTCATATTTACTCTCAACGCTGCTAAACCGAACTTCTTTGACACGCCTGACCGCAAGTGATAGGTTCGTGTTTTCACTTCATTATGTCTACGGAAAACCTGAAGAAGACTCCGCTAAACGCGGCGCACCGCGCCCTTGGCGGGAAGATGGTCGATTTCGGCGGTTGGGATATGCCCGTGCAGTATCCGGCAGGCGTCATCGAAGAGCACATTGCAACCCGAACGCGGGCCGGGCTTTTTGACGTTTCACATATGGGCGAGATCTGGGTGGAAGGACCCGATGCCATTCCATTCGTCAACAGGATAACGACGAACGATGTCACAAAACTAGTCGACGGGCAGGCACATTACTCCGCCCTTCCGAATGAAGACGGCGGCGTCGTGGATGACCTTTTGGTCTACCGCTTTGCCGATGATCGTCTCCTGCTGGTCGTAAATGCAGGAACAACGGACAAAGACTGGGAATGGATCAACAAGAACAAGGGCGACGAAAACATTTCGCTGCGAAATGCTAGTTCTGATTATTGCCAGATCGCAATACAAGGTCCGAAGGCAGTTGAGATCCTACAAAAGCTTACGGAAACCGATCTTGCCCCGATCGGCTATTATCATTTTACCGAGGGGAAAGTTGACGGAGTAGATGCGATAATCTCGCGTACGGGCTACACGGGAGAAGACGGATTCGAGGTTTACGCCGCAGCGGATAGAGCGGAACAGCTCTGGAACAAGTTACTTGAGACGGGCAAGGAACATGGAATACTTCCTTGCGGACTTGCCGCACGAAATACACTCAGGCTCGAATCCGCAATGTCGCTTTACGGACACGAACTTAGCGATGAAATTTCAACGCTTGAAGCCAATCTCGGCTGGATAACGAAATTGCAGAAAGGCGATTTCATCGGTCGTGACCAGATCGCCGCACTGAAAGAGAATGGACTTACTCGGAAGTTGATCGGATTTGAAATGAAGGAACCCGGGATCGCACGAGACGGTTTCGATATTTACGTCGGCGACGAAAAAGTCGGAGTAGTCACATCCGGGTCTCCCGCACCGTTTCTTAAGAAGAATATCGGGTTGGCATTTCTTCCGCCGGAATTTGCAAATGTCGGGCAAGAAATTAGAATTGACGTAAGAGGAAAACGTCTTGCCGCGGAGGTCGTTCCGACTCCATTTTATAAGCGAGAACGATAGTTTTTTGCAGTCAAATACAAGCAGAGGTTCCTTATTCAATTATGGCGAATATCCCTGAAAATTTACGGTACAGCAAGGATCACGAATGGATCTCGGTGGACGGTGATACGGCAGCGATCGGTATTACCGATTATGCTCAGAGCTCGCTCGGCGACGTGGTTTATATTGACATGCCCAGGGTGGGCGACAAGTTTGCCGCTCATGAAGCATTCGGTTCAGTAGAATCCGTAAAAGCTGTCTCCGAGGTCTTTACCCCGATCGCGGGCGAGGTAGTAGCGGTCAACGATGGGCTCAACGATACACCCGAAAAAGTGAACGGGGATCCATACGGTGACGCATGGTTCATCAAGGTAAAAATGGATAATCCCGGCGAGGCCGATGGCCTGCTCTCAGCCGAGGAATATGACGAGTATTTGTCGAGCCAAGGCTAGTCTAACTTGAGATCTTTAAGCGCGGGAATCAATTTCTGGAACTTGGAAATCTGAGCCTCGTGTGGCGATCCACAATTATCAATTCTAATGAGATACATTCCAAATTCGCCCGAAGAACGCGCCGAAATGCTTGCTTCTGTCGGGCTTTCTAATGCGAGCGAACTGTTTCGCACGATCCCGGCAGACGTGCAACTCGGACGCAAACTCAACATTACTGACCCGTTGGCGGAGCCTGAAGTCATCGCCGCGATGGAAGCGATGGCCGCGAAGAACACAGGGGCGACGAAACCATCTTTTCTTGGCGCCGGCGTCTATTCGCATTTCTCGCCGACCGTTGTCGACCATTTGATCCAACGATCGGAGTTTTTTACGTCCTACACGCCGTATCAGCCCGAGATCTCACAGGGTACGCTGCAATATATCTTCGAATTCCAGACATTGGTCTGCCAGTTGACTGGAATGGAAGTGGCGAACGCCTCGATGTACGACGGTTCCACCGCGATGGCGGAAGCTTACCTCATGGCACAGCGAGTCACACGCCGCGACAAGATCGTCGTCGCTAAGTCCGTTCATCCGGAATATCGCGACGTGGCTGTTACATATGCGCAGCATGGTGACACTGAGATCGTAGAGATCGGCTTTGATGAGGCAACGGGCCGTGTTTCGGGCCTCGAAGCCCTCGACAACAAGACTGCCGCACTGGTCGTTCAATCCCCAAATTTTTTCGGGTGCATCGAGGACCTGAAAAGTCTTGCTGATGCCGCCCACGCCGTCGGAGCATTGTTAGTGGTCGCTGTGACCGAAGCGATCTCATTTGGAATGCTTAAGACACCGGGTTCGTGTGGAGCCGACATTGTGGTGGGTGAAGGCCAGTCGTGGGGAATACCTATGTCATTCGGCGGTCCGCACGTGGGCTTATTCGCGACTCAGGAAAAATATGTTCGCCAGATGCCGGGACGACTTGCCGGCGTCGCGTATGACAAGAACGGCAACCGCGGCTTTGTTTTGACGCTTTCGACGCGTGAACAACATATACGCCGCGAAAAGGCCACATCGAACATCTGCACAAATCAAGGTTTGATCGCTCTAGCCGCAACTATTTACATGGAGTCGATGGGCAAGAAAGGCCTTCAGGAAGTGGCAGTACAGAATGCGCAAAAGGCAGCTTACGCAAAGAATGCAATAGCCGGAATTGAGAATTATTCGATCCCGTTTTCGGCGCCGACGTTCAACGAGTTCGTGGTGCGCGGGCCGAGACCAGCAATTGAGATCCTCGAAAGCGTTCGCGAGAAAGGCATTATTGGCGGCTTGGCGATGTCGAAATACTACTTGGACAGGCCAAACGAGTTCTTGGTTTGTGCAACAGAAACAAACACTAAAACACAGATAGACAACCTCGTCGCAGCCTTGAGTTCTGCAGGCTGAGTAATTGACGGATAGTAGGCTCAACATGACACCTGAAATCGACCGACGTAAGTTCCTTACTTCTGCTGGCAAAGGCCTTGGCTTAATGGCTTTGTCTTCTGCTACTGTCGCGTCGATGTTTGACAAGGTCAGGGCGGCAGGAAAAGCGGTCGAACATTTATCGCCGATCGAGGCTGCCGCAGATGAAGATTTCTGGGCTGTTATCCAGCAATCGTTTTCGGTCACGCGCGGCATCGTGAATCTCAATAACGGCGGAGTAAGTCCAAGCCCACGAATGGTCACCGAAGCATTTGTTAGATATACGTGGCAGCAGGAAGATGCGACCGCATATACGATGTGGCAGTTACTCGAACCGCAGTCCGAGACCGTCCGCACCGGCCTCGCAGAGATCTTTGGGTGCGATGCAGAAGAGATCGCTATCACAAGAAATGCTAGTGAGTCGCTCGAAACGCTCTTGATGGGAATGGACTTCAAGTCCGGAGACGAGATATTGACGACTACTCAGGACTATCCGCGAATGTTGACTACCCTGAAACAGCGGGAACTTCGCGAAGGCCTTAAGCTGAATCTCATCAAGATCCCGATCGCTCCGAAAGATGTTAATGACATCGCTGTCGCTTTCGAACGTGCCGTAACATCAAAAACCAAGCTCATTCTCGTCTCGCATCAAATAAACCTAACCGGACAGATCAATCCCGTGAAAAAGGTGTGCGAAATGGCCCGGGCACGAGGTATTGAGACTATCGTTGACGGCGCTCATGCTTTCGCCCAATTCGATTTTAAGAGAGATGATCTTCAATGCGATTACTACGGGACTTCACTTCACAAGTGGTTATACGCGCCGAAAGGAACGGGCATGCTTTACGTCAAAAAGGACAAGATCTCAAAGGTCTGGGCGTTGATGGCGAGTGAAGACAAGAATCGCAATGACATCCGCAAATTCGAGGAGATCGGCACACATTCTGCCGCAATGAGGTTGGCAATTGGCGAAGCGATCCTTTTTCATAATGCGATCGGCGGCAAGAGAAAAGAAGAACGCCTGCGATACCTCTCGCGCTATTGGATGAATCGGCTTAAAGATGTCCCAAAGGTCGGCTTTAATACGTCATTCGACCCGCTCCAGTCATGCGCTATTGCAAACTTCAAGGTCGATGGAGTCGACCCCGTTGCACTTGGCGGATATCTGATGTCGAAACACAAGATCTTCACGACGCCGATCGTGCACGATGAGTTCACCGGCATTCGCATTACGCCTAACGTATATACGACCCTCTGGGAACTCGATCGTTTCTGCAACGTCGTTGAACAGGTAGCAAAGAAAGGACTTCCCAAGGCATAAGGTTTTATGAGTATCAAGAAAGTAACATCGCATCCCACACAGAACGAGAACCTCATTTTCGAGCGTTCGCAGACTGGCCGGATCGGCTATCGCCTGCCTAAGCTTGATGTTCCCGAGACGGAAGACGTGATACCGGCCGAATTCAGGCGTGACGACGACCTCGACGGCGTTCCCGAAGTATCTGAAGTCGACGTCGTCCGTCATTTTACGCGGATGTCCACCTGGAACTACTCGATCGATCTGGGTATGTACCCGCTGGGCTCGTGCACGATGAAATACAACTCGCGGCTAAACGAAAAGGTCGCACGATTAGGCGGCTTCGCCAATCTGCATCCGTTGACGCCTGAGGAAGAATCGCAAGGGGCTCTTGAATTGATATACCGGCTTCAGGAAGACCTCGCAGAGATCACCGGATTGCCGGGCGTCTCGCTACAGCCCGCTGCCGGTGCACAAGGCGAGATGACCGGCGTAATGTTGATCCGTGCCTTTCTTGACAAACGAGACGGCGAAGCTTCAAAGGATCGCCGCGTCATGCTGATCCCCGACTCGGCACACGGAACGAACCCGGCGTCGGCGGCACTTGCCGGCTTTACCGTAAAGTCGATCCGATCGACCGCGGAAGGCCTGACCGACATGGACCACCTCCGAGAGTTGTGTAATGAAGGCGGCGTCGCGGGTGTGATGTTTACCAATCCGAACACGGTCGGAATTTTTGAAAAGAACATCAAAGAGATCTGCGAGATCATCCACGCGGCCGGCGGCCTTGTTTATATGGACGGTGCCAACATGAACGCTCTGGTCGGCGTTGCTCGTCCTGGCGATATGGGCGTCGATGTGATCCATCTAAACCTACACAAGACGTTCTCGACCCCGCACGGCGGTGGTGGTCCCGGATGCGGACCTTGCTGCTGCACGGCAGAATTGCGGGAATTTCTACCGACGCCGCGAGTCGAAAAGACCGGAGACCGTTATCACCTCAATTACGAGCTCCCGAATTCGATAGGACGTGTAAAGGCCTATTTCGGGAATTTCGGAATGATGGTTCGCGCCTTGGCTTACATTTACACTCACGGCGCCGAGGGGCTGCAGGAGGCGACCGAAACCTCTGTCCTGAACGCTCGTTATCTTGCGGAGAAATTGAAAGACGTATATCACAAGCCGTTTGACTCAGACTGTATGCACGAAGCGATCTTTTCCCACAAGAATCAGACCGCGACCGGGGTGCATACGCTCGACATAGCAAAGCGCCTGATCGATTACGGCTTCCATCCTCCGACGATATATTTCCCGCTTGTCGTGGACGGCGCAATGTTGATCGAACCTACGGAATCGGTCGGGCGTGCAGACCTCGACGCTTTCGTGGAGGCGATGAAGGACATCGATGCTGAGGCCAAGGAGAATCCACAGCTTTTGCATGACGCGCCGCAATCTACTAGGATCGGCCGACTTGACGAAGCGGCCGCGGCCCGCAAGCCAATGTTACGGTGGCGAAAAGATAAAGATATGGACAAACTGTCGACATCTGCCTAGAATTCTCTGCACTTTTTAATGGCGAGAGTCGTTAAACCAGGAAATTTCCCCAGAAGCGGCCGCGAACAGATTTCCGGT
>CAYTDJ010000054.1:0-10182 GCA_964436265.1 uncultured Chloracidobacterium sp.
ACCGGTGCATGATCGCTCGGTTTTTCCTGATCCCGTGGAGTCTTGTCTATCTTGCAATCAACGCATTTTTCAGTAAGCGTCGGGGAGGTCCATATATAATCGATACGCAGCCCGCGGTTTCGCTGCCATGCACCTTCGCGGTAATTCCACCATGAAAACTCCTGCTTGCCGCCGTTCATTTTGCGAAACAGGTCAGTGAAGCCCCATTGTTTAACGTTATACATCGCTGCCCGCTCGGTCTTGGTGAAATGGAGCTTGCCTTCCCATTGATCGACGCTCCAAACGTCGAGATCCTCCATCGCAACGTTGAAATCGCCGCAAAGCAGGACGTCTTTGCTAAGGTCGCACTGTTCGTCAAAATACCGCCTTAGCCGCTGCAGCCAATCGAGCTTGAAGGTGAATTTGTCGGTCCAAAGTTCGGTCCCGTTAGGGATATATGTATTTACGATCCTGATCCCTTCGACCGTCGCCGCGATCATACGCTTTGGCGAGTCATGATCGTCATCGAGAAAGTTCTTCTGAACGTCGGTGATCGGAAATTTTGACAATATCGCGACACCGTTATAGGACTTTTGCCCGATGAATGCGGCTTCGTATCCCGCTTCCCGCAATGCCTCGACCGGGAAATTTTCATCGACGCATTTTGTTTCCTGCAGGCAAACAACATCAGGCGCAGCATCGCCGATCCACTGCAGCAACTGAGGCATACGGACATTTATCGAATTGACGTTCCAGGTCGCGATCTTCATAAGAAGGATTTCACCACAGAGCCACAGAGTACACAAAAGCAGGATCGAACGATTAACGCGAACGAGGGCGACCCGAATTCCTTTCCCAAAAAACGCCATCGTCAAAGCCTTGGATCGTCGTGTCTGCCGCAGCCAAGTCCAAACGCTTAGCCGTAAGCAGGCAATAGTCTTCGTCACTCTCTATCGCGACAAAGTGTCGGCCGAGTTTTTTCGCAACTACTGCGGTCGTTCCGCTGCCGGCAAACGGATCGAGGATAAGGTCGCCCGGGTTAGTGCTGGCGAGAATTATCTTTGCCAGCAGCTTTTCGGGTTTCTGGGTCGGATGGTCGGTATTTTCGGGCATCGACCAAAATGGAACGGTAAGGTCCGTCCAGATATTCGATGGATGTGTGTCCCGATAATTTCCGTCCGGGGTCTCGTTCCAATCCTTCGGACTGCCGTTCTCTTTATAGGGAGCGATGACACGCCGGCGATGCTTCACATCGTCGAGGTTAAACGTGTACCGATCCGAAACCGTAAAGAACCAGATGTCTTCGCTCGCGTTTTTCCAGTTTCGCTTCGCTCCGCGGCCCTTTTCGCGTTCCCAAGTTATGCGGTTTTGCAGTGTGAAATAACGCGAACCAACCCTTTGTATCGCCGTACCCGAACGCCAATCGCCGCAGATGTAAACACTGGCCGTGTCTTTTAGGAGCGGCACACAAAGCCTTAGCCACGAATCGAGCCACTCTTCGTATTTGTCCAGACTTGTCTGCCTGAAATTTTCCTTTCCAAAATCTTTGGTCAGGTTATAAGGCGGGTCAGCAAAAAGCAGGCCGAACGATCTTGTCGGGAGTCGGCTGAGAACGTCGAACGCATTTGAGTGGATCAGGAGATCATCTGTCCCGAGCGGCTCTCTGAACGACACAGGATCGGTGAGATACTTCTTATAGTGTTCGAGTTCACTGTCTACCAAATATATTGTGCGGTTCCTTGGCGCCCGAGATTTTCCTGTCTTGCCTGACATCTTTGCCAAACGTTAACACAACCCGAGGACTTTAAAAACCCCTTATGTTTTCGCCATTTCTTGATCGACACGTGTCCTTGACCCTCAAAATATCGCGTGATAACCTCATATGTTTTGAGCATTGGACGGATTTTGTCCTTTAATTTTTTTAGAACGCTTTAATAAAGATCTATGTTTTTGCTGGCCTTTGCCGAATCGATCCAGCTATTTCCGGACGGCACGATTTTCATACACATCGCATTGATCCTATTGATGATCTGGATCCTCAACCGGACGTTCTTTAAGCCGATCAACAAGGTCATCGCTTCCCGCGAAAAACATAAGGCGGGCCCCGGCGGCGAGGCGGACTCAATAATGAGAGACGTCTTGGAGAAAGAGGCAAAGCTGAACCAGGCAATGCTGGGTGCACGTTCCGAAGGCTACAATCTGATCGAAAAAGAACGAGCTGCCGCTGTTGAATTGCGTTCAAGGAAATTGGCTGATGCGAAAGCTGAGGTTTCCGCGAAACTGGCCGCTGAAAAGCAGGAACTTGAACAGCAGGCAGATGCTGCCCGTACGGCTCTCGCTGCCGAAGCCGAGGTTATGGCGGAGAAGATCAGCTCAACCGTATTGAAGCCCTAAGATCGGGCCAATGGCAAACCCTGTTTGATACCGCGGGGAGCTAACGACGATATGCTAGCGTTTGTTTACAACATCCTTTATCTATTGGCCGCGGGCGGCGAATCGAAGGGCGGATACATTGAGTTTTACAATAAATACCTGAATTATCCGGGCTTTGAGGCGTGGAAGTTCATCAATCTCGCCATCTTCGTCGCAATTTTGGTCTACCTGCTTAGAAAACCTCTCGGCGACGCGTTCAAAGCAACACGAGACGCGATCCGCGCGGAGCTCATAAAGGCTGAAGAAGAGAAGAAAGCCGCGCTTTCGAGGCTTACCTCGGTCGAAGCAAAGCTGGCCTCGCTGGATAACGAACGCCAGCTGGTGCTTAACAAAGCCAAGAAAGAGGCTGACTCCGAAAAGGCACGCATTCTCGAAAACACCGATGATGAAGTGAACAAGCTTCGACAGCAGACCGACGGAGAGATCGCACGCCTCACTCAGCTGGCAAAGGTGGAACTAAAGCGGTTTTCAGCCGAAGAGAGTATTCGGCTCGCTGAGGAGAAGCTGCGTTCGAGGATCGATGCAAATGCGGACGCGGATCTTGTTAAGACCGGAATTCAGGCGATCGGAGGTTTGAACTAGATATGAGTGTTGAAACCATTGCACGCCGTTACGGAACCGCACTGGCCGACGTTGTAATAAAGACGGGTGAAACAGAAACGGTCAAAGCCGAGTTAAAGACCTGGGAGGAAATGATGGCGTCAAACGCCGATCTTCTCAGCGCGTTCAGCAATCCGGCGATCGCACACCTTGATAAGGAAAAGGTGCTCGAGAGCCTTATCTCACGGGCAAACCCGTCGCGGACGACGGCTAATTTCCTTCGAGTATTGCTGAAAAACAACAGACTGACCGAACTTGCTGAGATAAATGACAAGTTTGCTGCGATCCTCGAGGAACGCGGCGGTTTCGTCGCGGCCCATGTAACGGCCGCTCGCGAACTTTCCGACGGCCAGAAGGGTGAGTTGAAATCAAATCTCGAAAAACTGACCGGAAAGAAGGTCCATCTTAATTTTGAGATAAACAAGGAAATTATCGGAGGCGTCGTTACGCGGATCGGTTCGACCGTTTACGACAGCTCTGTAAAGACGCAATTAGAGAATCTTAAGGAACAATTGATAAATGGATAGGGACGAATGATGAGTGACGAGTGATCAAGCTCGGCAACTCATCGTTGGTCACCCATCACTTGTCACTAAAGAAAATGGAAGCAATCAAAGCTAACGAGATCAACGAAATCATCCGAGCACAGATCGAGAATTTCGATTCGAGCATGACGGTCGACGAGGTCGGCTCGGTTATAAAGGTCGGTGACGGTATTGCCGAGATCCACGGCCTGGAAAAGGTCATGGCCGGCGAACTGCTTGAGTTTCCGCACGGTGTCCGCGGACTCGCGCTCAACCTCGAAGAAGACAAGGTCGGAACGGTGCTTTTCGGAGATTTCCAGAAGATCAAAGAAGGCGACGAAGTTAAGCGTACCAAGCGCATCATGAGCGTTCCTGTGGGCGATGCGATGATCGGCCGCGTTGTTGACGCTCTCGGAAACCCGATCGACGGCAAAGGCGAGATCGTAACGGATACTTTTAATCCGGTCGAACGTATCGCTCCCGGCATCATCGACCGTCAGCCAGTAAAGGAACCGCTTCAGACCGGCCTCAAGGCGATCGACGCGATGGTTCCCATCGGCCGAGGCCAGCGCGAACTTATCATCGGCGACCGCCAGACAGGAAAGACCGCGGTTGCGATCGATACGATCATCAACCAGAAAGGTAAAGACGTTATCTGCGTTTACGTCGCTATCGGTCAAAAGGCGTCAACCGTCGCACAGGTCGTTAAGAAACTCGAAGATTACGGCGCAATGGATTACACCGTCGTGGTCGCGGCTACGGCTTCTGATCCGGCAGCGATGCAGTTTCTTGCTCCTTATTCTGGATGCGCGATCGCTGAATATTTCCGCGATAACGGCCGCCACGCTCTTACTATCTACGACGATCTTTCGAAGCAGGCAGCGGCTTACCGTGAGATCTCGCTGCTGCTTCGCCGTCCTCCGGGCCGCGAAGCTTATCCGGGCGATGTGTTCTATCTTCACTCACGTCTGCTCGAACGCGCTGCAAAATTATCGGATGCGCGCGGCGGCGGTTCACTGACATCGCTTCCGATCATCGAGACTCAGGCAGGCGACATCTCGGCGTACATCCCGACCAACGTTATTTCGATCACCGACGGGCAGATCTTCCTCGAGAGCGATCTGTTCAACTCGGGCGTCCGTCCGGCTATCAACGTGGGTAACTCGGTTTCCCGTGTAGGCGGTTCGGCACAGATCAAGGCGATGAAGTCGGTCGCGGGTACTCTGCGTATCGACCTCGCGCAGTATCGTGAACTCGCAGCATTTGCTCAGTTCGGTTCGGACCTCGACAAATCAACGCAGTCGCAGCTCGAACGCGGCAAGCGCCTTACGGAGATCCTGAAACAGCCTCAGTATGTTCCGATGGAAGTCGAAAAACAGGTCATGATCATCTGGACGGTGACCAACGGGCTTGCCGACGATGTTGCGGTCGAAGATCTGAAGGCATTCGAATCGGAATTGACCGATTTCATCGAAAAATCGCATCCGGCAGTATTCAATACGCTTCGCGATAAGAAGAACCTGGACGACGATCTAAAAGGCCTCATGAAGGAAGCGGTCGAAGATTTCAAGGCGACGCGCTGGGGTAAAGGCGAGACGGCATCAGCCGCTGCGTAGTGACTTATGCATAATTTCACGGCTGTTGTTGAGAAGTGTGTTGAAACTGGATTGCTTGTCGGATATGTTCCTGGGTTTCCGGGAGCTCATTCGCAAGCCGAGACCATGGAGGAACTTCGAGACAATCTTCGTGAAGTCATTGAGATGCTGCTTGAGGACGGCGAGCCGCAGTTTGAAGCGGAATTTGTCGGCACGCAGTCCATCGCGGTGAATTAAGATGGGGAACCTCCCGATCTTAAAGCCGCGTGAGGTTGTGAAGATCCTCGAGCGAATGGGGTTTGTCGAGGTAAGGCAACGTGGTTCCCATAAGCAATTCAAACATCCGGACGGAAGATTTACGACTGTTCCGGTGCATCAGGGACGGGATATTTCGCCGTTCCTCTTTAGAAAGATCGCAGAAGACATACGTTCGACTCCGGACGAGATGTTGAAGCACCGATAGTTATGGCAAGTCTATTGGACATGCGCCGACGCATCAAGTCGGTGAAAAATACTCAGCAGATCACCAAAGCCATGAAGATGGTGGCCGCTGCAAAATTGAAGCGCGCGCAAGACCGCGTCACGGCTGCTCGGCCGTACGCGAAGAAGATGACCGCGGTTTTGAGCGGCCTGAGCGCTAAAGTTGCTGATGAATTCTCACATCCGCTGCTCGATTCCCGCGGAGACGAAAAATACCTCTTGGTGTTGGTCACGGCGGATAAAGGTTTGGCGGGCGGCTTTAACGCAAACGTAATAAAAGCTACCCAGGCGTTCATTGCGCAGAATTCAGGTAAGACGATCGAGATGATGGCCGTAGGGCGTAAAGGACGCGACTTCTTCAAAAGGCGTCATACGGACATTACTGACGAGTATATTGGCCTTACCGGCCGTGGTACTGCAAGCCATTCTGACGCCGTCGAGATCTCTCAAAAGATCATCAGCAAATTTACGGAAGACTCGTCGATAGACAAGGTGTTTCTGATATTTACCGAATTCAAAACGGTATTGTCGCAGAAACCCGTGATCGAGCAGATCCTTCCGATTCCGCGTGTCGAGCCCGATGCTGCCTCGGAAGGCGGAACTGAAGCTGAATATATCTATGAACAGCCGGCCGCGCAGATCTTCGGAAAGCTGCTGCCGAAACAGGTCGAAACACAGGTTTACCGGGCAATGCTCGAATCCGTCGCTTCTGAACAGGGTTCGCGTATGACGGCAATGGATTCGGCATCCAAAAACGCCGGCGAGCTTATCGATTCGCTCACACTCAATATGAACCGCATCCGTCAGGCGGCGATCACCAAGGAGATCATCGAGGTCGTCTCAGGAGCAGCGGCTCTATAGTCTGTTAACTTTCCCCTGATCCGACAGGCAAAGCTGTTTGAAATCGTTTTCGGTTTCTTATAAGCTTTGCCTGCTTCTTTTTTTCGAAACAAACAGACAAAGGAGGAGATCATGATTCTAAGTTTTGGAGCGCTCTTGATGCTCGTTTGCGCGGTTTGGTTCATCGTTTTGAGTTTCAGGCTGGGCACGAGCACCGGTGAAAAGGTGGTCTGGGCAATAGCTAATTTCTTCTTCCAGCCTCTTGCGGGGATAATCTTCTTTTTCGTTAAGAAGGATGGGCTTGTCCCGATGATCATGGGAATTATCGGTGTTGTTATCTACGGATATGGATTTATGACGTCCGTCGGAGAGATCTTAAGATAGGTCGAAAAACTAAATTGGATCTGAGTTCATCAAAGGAACGGCGCAAATGGCTCATTGCCTATGCGCCGTTGATCGTTTGGATCATCGTCGTTCTAGGCCTCGGTACGGGAATAGGTTCGATGAACGAAACGTCGCGCGTCATCCGGCCTCTTCTTGAGTTTCTTTTTCCTGACGCATCTCCCGCCACACTCCTCCAGTACCACGGCTACATTCGAAAACTCGCCCATTTTACCGAATATGCCATTCTCGCCTTTTTTGCCTATCGCGTTTTCAAATACCGGCATCCGTACTTGTCAGCAACACTCCTGGTCGCTGCCGTCGCCATGGCAGATGAGATCAACCAAAGCTTCAATTCGTCACGGACGGCTTCGCCCTATGACGTTTTGCTCGACGTGATAGGCGGTGCCACGATGCTATTCCTGATATGGTTGGCCGGTAAGCTCAAACGCTCTAACTGATTCAAAAAGAAAACTCTTGTTGGTTTCTGTGAAAAGTTGTAAATTTGCATCTCACCGCCCCACAATTTGTTTTTGAGATCTCCCAAAGGAGTGATCTTTCGCGATGACGATCAGGCTTAACGATAAGGTCGGCCCCAAGGGTCTTTACGCTAATCGCCACGAGGATGTACTTGCGATACAAAATGCGATCAACCGTATTTCGTATGCAAATGGCGGCCGCCGCGACGCAGCCTTCAAACCAAAACTGCAGGAAACAGGCATCATTGACGAGCCGACGCTCGTCGCTATCCAAGAGTTTCAGTTGGAAAATTTCGGCTGGCCCGGTGCCGACAGACGCGTATTTCCGTTAGGTCAAACGATCACAAGGATAAACCAGCTGCTGGATTCCGAGGTCGTTCCGCCGGTCGAATTGCCTAGGTCAAACATTTTCTTCATACGGCTCGCTCAATCGCCGTTGTCGGTTTCTCAAAATACTTACATCGAAATAGCCGATCCGTCGGCTAATGCGGTCAAGACCTATGTGGTTTCAAGCCTTTTCCCGATCCCGTTAAACGCGGCCGCATATTCAAGCCCGGAACGAATAATGTGGCGTGGAATGCCGGTCTCCATAGATGACTTCGAAAACGCAGAGTTTAATTATTCGTCGATCGCTACCTATCAAACGGACATTTCCGTCAACTACAAAAGCGTAAACTGCGACAACACCATGAGGATCAAGCTGCGGGGCGGCGTGGAAAACAGCTTTTCGATGTCGACCTACATCCTCGAAACCTACATCAAGGCATTGAACGGAAGAAATAGCGGCGGAAACGGATATTACAGCGATCAGATCGCGGGCCATATGCGTTCGCTTTGAGGTATAGTCCGCTTCCGGAAAGTGTCCCGGACGTTCGGCCTGTTTGTTTTTCTTCCTTCTGATCGAACTTTGTGAGATATTAGTCGTTAATATAGTCATAAGGAGATATCGAAAGAATGAGCTTAATGGATAAGGTCAAAGAAGCTGCGATGAACCAGTTTATCGAGGTCATCGAATGGCTAGATAGCTCGCAGGATACTCTGGTTTACCGGTTTCCGGTTTACCAGCAAGAGATCAAGAACGGAGCGCAGTTGATAGTCCGCGAATCGCAGGCGGCCGTCTTCGTTTTCGAAGGCCAGGTGGCCGATGTTTTCACACCCGGTCGCTATTCGGTCGAGGGAGGCAATACGCCGATACTGTCCAAGCTCGGCGCGTGGAAATACGGATTTAATTCGCCGATCAAGTCAGAAGTTTATTTCGTCAATACGAAACAGTTCACGGACATGAAATGGGGCACGTCAAACCCGATCATGCTTCGCGATGCAGACTTTGGCATCGTCCGTTTGCGTGCGTTCGGCGCCTACAGCCTTCGCGTTGCGGACCCGGCCGGATTCATTCGCGAGATCGCCGGGACAAACGCCCATTTCCAGACCGAGGATATCGATGGCCAGTTGAAGCGTGCGATCGTGACGGAATTTTCTGACGCACTGGGCGAACTGAAGATCCCGGCGCTCGACCTTGCTGCTCAGTACAAAGAGGTCGGCGAGGCGATCCGCGGCAAGATCAACGAAGATTTCTCTTCATACGGGCTCGAGGTAACGAAATTCTACGTCGAGAACATCTCGCTTCCCCCCGAGGTCGAAGCAGCGATGGACAAGCGTGCCTCGATGGGTGCACTTGGCGACGCGCAAAAGTATATGCAGTTTCAGGCGGCCGACGCTCTTCGCGACGCCGCACAGAACGAAGGCGGTGGTGCCGGACTTGGAGCTGGCCTCGGTGCGGGTTTTGCGGTTGGCGGACAGATGGCGAACGCCTTTGGCGCAAATCCGCAGGGCCAGCAGATGGGCGCACCCGCGGCCGCGACCGTCGCTTGTCCCGCGTGCGGCAAGCAAAATAACCCGACTGCCAAATTCTGTGCCGATTGCGGCGGCAAAATGGAGGTCGTTTCGGTCCCGTGCGTTAAGTGCGGAGCCAAACTCCGCGAGGGTGCAAAGTTCTGTTCTGAGTGCGGCTCGTCGCAGGAAAAACAGAAATGCACCGGCTGCCAGGCCGAACTCGCTCCCGGAGCCAAGTTCTGCGCCGAGTGCGGCACCAAGACGCCCGACGCGGCCTAATGTCAGAACCGCCTGCGTAAGCGGGCGGCCAGTTCCCCAGAAACCAAAGGCAGGCTGTCACAACCGGACGGTTTGCCTTTTCGTTTTACCTTTTACTTTTTACCTTTTACCTTTTACTTTAAACCCATGGCCGTACCGCCCGAACTCATCGAAATTCTCCGTTGCCCTAAGTGCAAATCCAAGGTCGAGCTTAAGGAAGATCCCGTTCGCCTTAAGTGTGTGAACGCTGAATGTTCGCTTGCCTATCCGGTCAAGGACGATATTCCCGTGATGCTTATCGAAGAAGCGTCGGTCGAGAAGTGATCGAATGGAGCAGCGTCCGCCGTGTCCTCGTCGTCCGTCTTCGTTCGATCGGCGACACGGTGCTTGCCACGCCCTCGCTCATTGCCCTCCGGCGTTTCCTTCCCGACGCGAAGATCGACGTACTCCTTGAAGATTGGGTCGCGCCGGTGCTTGATGGTTTTGAAGCCGTTGACCGAGTGGTCCCGATAGGCAAGGGAACCCTCGAGCGCTTCAAGACCGCGCGTGCGCTTCGCAAGACGCGATACGACGTCGTATTCGATCTTCACGGCGGAACGACCGCATCCCTGATCGTGCGTGCGACCGGAGCGCGTCATCGCGTCGGTTATTCTCATTACCGCTACTCGTCTCTTTACACGGAGCTGCTCTCGTCGTCGGCGGATTTTTGGAAACAGGCCGTGACCCACTCCTCCGAACAGCAGCTTGCGCTTATAGGCTTTGCCGGTGTCCCGGTCGAAG
>CAYTDJ010000055.1:0-10079 GCA_964436265.1 uncultured Chloracidobacterium sp.
GTCGCGGTATGTCCTGAGATGTGGATGTCAGCTCCCATTCGGAGAAGTTCTCCAACGTGCATGAAACGATTTTCAAATATCGTCTCGGTTATGGCAGAAGTTCCTTCTGCTTGAGTCATCAGGGCCATATATTGAGCCTGCATATCGGTAGGAAACTTCGGGTGAGGTTCAGTCGTCACATCTTTTGCAACTATCCCGCTTGAACCGGAACGCACAAGCAGTGTGCTCGGATTGATCGCTTCGATCTCTACGCCGGTTTCTCTGATCTTTTCGATCACTGCCGTCAGATGTTCAGGCCGGCAATTCTTGATCTCAAGCTCACCATTAGTGATCGCCGCCGCGACGATGAATGTCCCGGTTTCGATCCTGTCCGGAATTATCGTGTGTTCAGCTCCGCCAAGCGCTTCTACTCCGTCTATTTCCATAACGGTTGTGCCGGCTCCGCGGATCCGAGCTCCCATCTTATTTAAAAGATCGGCGAGATCCTCGATCTCCGGTTCCATAGCCGCATTACGGATCACGGTCCGGCCTTCGGCAAGCGACGCAGCCATCATCACGTTCTCCGTTCCCGTTACCGTGACCATTTCAAATTCGATCTCGGTACCCTTGAGACGGCCGCTCGGAGCGGTCGCTATCACATCACCCGAATCTAGCGAGACCGTCGCGCCGAGCTTTTCAAAAGCCTTCAAGTGCAGGTCGATCGGCCGCGTGCCGATCGCGCATCCGCCCGGAAGACTAACCTTTGCCTGGCCAAAGCGCGCGAGCAGCGGCCCAAGCGCAAGGACACTCGCACGCATCGTCTTTACCAGTTCATAGGGCGCTTCATATATCGCGACATTCCTTGCATTTATTTTGTGTGTTCGGAGTTCGGGCGTTAGTACGGTCGCGCCGAGATCTTCGAGAAGGCGTCGCTGAGTTATGAGGTCTTTGACATAGGGGACATTGTGAAGGATCACAGTCTCAGGGGTTAGAAGCGCAGCGGCGAGGCACGGCAACGCCGAATTCTTTGCCCCGCTAATTTCGATCTTCCCATGTAAGGGCCGGCCGCCTCTGATCAAGAACTTATCCATATATCGAGAATCGTATCAATATTTTTCCGCATCAGAATTCCTTATAGATGCGAATCGGATAGCTTATCACAGACAAACCAATTGCGCATCTGCGCAATGCGGTCATTGGGCCATCTTATCGATGATATTCCTTATCTGTTTCAGGTGGCGGGCTTCGTGAGCCCCGGAAAGAACGAGCCATTCGTGGGCCGATAGATCGCCGAAAAATGGATGGGGAAATTTGGCTTCTGTGCCGTCGAACTTCTGGAACTTTTCCCGCAGCGATGCGGCCAGTTCCATGCTTGAATCTAGTTTGGCAAATGACTCTTCGATCGATGCTCCGTGAACCGGATGAACGAACTCAGGTGCTTCGAGCTTTACGTCAACCACTTCCACGCCTTTTTCGACAAACGAATTTGAGACGACGAATTCCCCGTTCGAAAGGCGGTTTGCAGATTCAGCCTTTGACAGCAGCTTTGCACAGATCCGCACGACACCCTCATTAACCAACGAAACGTGTTCGACTATCTGTCTAATCGTCCATTTCTCACCTTCGGGCAAGGCATCAAGCTGTTCCCGTGTGAAGGACGAAACAGTCTCTTTGAGCTTGCTTCGAATCGCTTCGTTTGCGTTGTACGCATCATCAACTGACTGATATTTCATAATTACCTTGTGGCCGACTGTGGGGTCAGAACAAGGCGATGCCATCGGACAAAGCTTGTCGCGTTGTCGGCCTCGTTCTTCATTCGGCGGATATATGCAGTTTCAAAATATAAAAGCTCGGGAGCGGTCCAATTCAGCTGTACGATCGGATTAAACGAAACAAGCTTGTTTGGATCCGGCAAGGTACTGGGAGCAGAGTTTGTGTTTGTCGTCTGCTGATTCGCATCGGCGTTCAGAGCTTTGGCCTGTGCTTCATCGTATGCCTGCGAAGAGATGAGCAGATTATTTCGGAGCGGTATTCCGGCCTGAGTTGGGTTATTTCCCAACGCATCGTATATGCGGATCTGTGTGTCATAGGCAACCGCAACCTTGGTAGAATCTGGCGACCAGACCGGTTGGACGGAGGTTAGTGCATCATCGATGCGCCTTTCACGGCCGGTCTTTTCGACGATTCGCGGCCTTCCCTGTGGAACGAACAAAATTCCGTAGGCGTCAGCCCGCCGATTTAACTCTGCCCATTCACGAGAATGAAGCGCTAATGCGGCCAGCATCGAACTGTCGGGCGACCAGACGTAATAGAAATAAATAAAGCCTTCGTTTTGCGTAATGGGTTTTGTTCCTTCGCCTTCGGAATTGCATGTGTAAAGCTGTTCCGTGCGAAAGGTCATTATTCCTGTCGGAGCTTCAGGTTGGGCCGGCAGCGTTGCGGTGTTTGAATTCGCCTCCGACTCGGCCAGTGCAGCCTGCGAATTAGTGTTCGACTCTGGGGCAGGTGTTGGGGCCAGAGACTCATCGACCGAGGCAGAATTTGGAGAGTCCGGCTCGTTTGAGACTCCACGCAGCATAGCAACAAAGGCCACGGTCGAAGAATCGGGTGACCACCGGATCGTATCCGGAAAATGGACCGCCATGAGATCGGAGGTCACTTTTCTTAGCAGTTTACCGTCGACGGAATACATATCGAGCCTAAACTCAGCCTGTACATCGGTCGGTCGATGGTAGACCGCGAGAACGCGTTTGCTATCCGGCGACGTAAGCGTGCGGTCAAGCTGTTCTTGCGGACGATTCTGATCGAAGTCGGCAAGTACGGCTGCATTCTTCTCTTCAGATGCGGCCGCGGCAGTTTCCGGTGCCGGAACATCAGCCTCATACCTGTAATTCAACCGTACCGAAGGAACCTCAGACAACGACGTCGACCCGCTCGAATTGCCGGGTGCTTTATTCGATGAACACGCGCTGAGGAAAAACAGAGCCGCAGCGGTCGCGGCCCATTTAAGACAAACGACCCGCGAATTTCTATAGATCACTGTTGAGATACGCCCTATAAAGTGTCTTTTGAGTTTCGGTCGGTGAACTTACCGGTGAGATCGAGAACTCAGTCCTCATGTTGCCGCCCAACGTGAAATTCATCTCACGCAATTTGTCGAAGCGAAAGACCGTCAATCTCACGGTATCACCCGGCTTCTTCTCATTGAGATACGACTGTAGGAACTGCGTCGTCGCTCGGTACCCGTCTATAGCGACGATCTGATCGCCGGTATTGAGTCCCTGATCGTAAGCAGGTGTTCCAGCCGGCACGGATCGGACAGTGAGCCTTCCGTTTTCTTCTGCCGTGTCAGCGCCGATATATGCCCGGTTTTTCCCGGCCTGTGACGACGATACAGACAAACCAACGCCGGCGAGAATGCCGTCATAGTCGATCTCGGATTCGCCCCTAACGTATTTAGAAAAGAACTCATCAAGACTCTTTCCAGCCATCGTTTCAGAGACCTTTTGAAAATCCTCGGGAGTGTAGTTCCGGCCTTTCTTGTAATACTCGCTGTAAAGATGCCGCATTACATCATCCAGTGACTTTGCGCCGTTTGATGCTGTTCGAATGGCAACATCGAGCATCATGTTCACGATCTCGCCTTTGTCATAATACGAGATCTGGTTATTGACCGAATTCTCGTCCTGGCGATAGTACTTGATCCACGCATCCATGCTCGCTTCTTCCAAGCTTGTCTCAAATCGTCCCGGACGAGATGCGAGATCGGTAAAAGCTCCTGCCTTTTGACTAAGAAATTCCTTGTCAGAGATCAGACCGGCACGACGGAGCAAGAGATTCGAATAGTACTCAGTCCCGCCCTCGGCGACCCAGAGTAATTTGGTATAGTTTTCGTTCTCGTAATCGAACGGGCCGAGAGCGTCCGGCCGAATGCGCTTAACGTTGAACGCGTGAAAGTACTCATGAGCTACAAGGCCTAGAAATCCTTTGTAACGCGCCGCCGGTTTGAATCCGAATCGCTGCCATTGCAGCGCTGTCGAATTCAAATGCTCGAGACCGCCGCCGCCTCGAAGATTTACGATGAACGTGTAATCATCGTAAGGCAGTTCACCGAAAATCTTGTAGCATTCCTCAACGATCTTGGTAGTATCACGGGCCAGGGCTTTCAAATCGTAATTACCCTCGCCGGTAATTACGTAACGATGCGGCTTGCCTTGGACGTTGAAGGTTATTTCGGTGAAATTGCTGACCTCGAACGGTGAATCGTAAAGTACATCGAAATTCTCGGCGCGAAAAGTATTATCTTGCCCGGCAACTTTGGGAAGTCCCGTTGCGACCTTCCATCCATTCGCCGGAACTACCTTTACGGTTGAAGCGGCCTTTAATTGGCCCTTTGGAAACATCAGCAACGCGCCGTTGTTCCAGAAAGCGTGCTCATCGTTCAACTCATTGGTACGGACCGTTAGCTCGTTTGAATAGACGCGATAGGTTGCGATAATCTCGCCGGCTCCCTTTGAATCGACCTGCCACGTGTTCTTATTGATCTTTCGCCAGCCAAGAGCCTTACCCGTCGCGTCCTTTACGGAAAAATCCTGCACGTGCCGTGCGTATTCGCGCACGAGATAGCTGCCCGGCGTCCATACGGGCATCTTAAGTTCAGCTTGATCGGGCATCTGCTGCCATTTTAGGCGCATTTCCACCTCGAGAAGGTGTGTTGCGGGTTTTGACATCGAGACAGTGTAGGCGATCTCCGGAATCCCTGCTGCCGTCTGCGCCGGTTTCGTGTTCGCGGCTTTACCTGACTTTGCCTGAGCAGGCGCTTCTTTGTACATAAAGGTAAATCCCAAAAATAGAAGGAAAAGAATAGTCGCGGTTCGAGTGGATAGTGGGGCCTTGTTCTTATTCATACATTTGGTCGATATAGGTCGGTATTCTACTATGAATCAGTAGTCGGCAGAAATTGCCGGTTGTCTCACGTTTGATGGCAACAACAATGGTTAACTCTTTATTACGTATCTAATTGTTCTGGTGTTCTCGATAGATGGCAGACCCTAAAAGTTCGGAACGGTTTTTCACGACGCCGCTCATAATCATATTAATTACGGTCTTCATTGACCTGATCGGTTTCGGCATGGTCATACCGATACTGCCTTTCTATGCCGAGACATCGCCGTTCAATGCGACTCCATTTCAGATCGGACTGCTGTTTTCCATCTATTCCTGGATGCAATTCTTCTTTGCTCCGGTCCTTGGTAGGTTGTCCGACCGTTACGGCAGACGCCCTATCCTGTTCGTCAGTTTGCTTGGATCTGCTGTCGGCTATTTCGTTATCGGTTTTGCAGACACACTTTTCCTTGTATTTCTTGGCCGAGTGATCGGCGGTATTACCGGCGCAAATATTTCGACCGCACAGGCTTACATAGCGGACGTAACGAGCAAGGAAAACCGTGCGAAAGGAATGGGTCTATTCGGCGCGACATTTGGTCTGGGTTTCATTCTCGGCCCCGCGATCGCGGGGATCTTGAGCAAATATGGCGTTCACGTTCCTTTCTATTTTGCGGCGATATTATCACTTACAAACTCGATCGCTTTGTATTTTGTGCTTCCGGAGTCGATCACGCCCGGGGTTCATCATGAACGCAAGAACCGGTTACTGGAACTCATCGAGTCGCTGAGGGAGAAAGAGTTCGGCATCATTAATTTGGTCTATTTTTTGCTCGTAACGTCCTTTTCTATCATGACTTATGCCTTTGTTCTCTTTACGGCCTACCGATTCGGATATACCGCTGAACAAAACGGCTACCTGTTCGCATATGTCGGGGTGGTTGCGATAATCGGTCAGGGAGTTCTGTTTGGCAGGCTGGTGAAAAGGCTTGGCGAGGCCCGACTGACAGTTATCGGATGTTTCCTAATGGGGTCGGGATTTATCGTTTACCCGCTTCTCGGTCCCGGTACCGGCGGCATCACCTGGCTCCTAATTGTTACTGCCGTGTTTTCGATCGGTAACGCGTTCGCCTCGCCTTCGCTCACGAGCTTAGGATCAAAGGTCTCTCCTGAACATAAGCAGGGCACGTCATTGGGAATAATGCAATCAGGCGCAAGCCTTGCCCGGGCGATCGGGCCTATGATCGGCGGTGTCCTGCTGAACAATGCCTTTAACAAGGTCAGCGACGTGACGGTCACGCGTACCTTTTGGACCGCATCGGCAATAATGTTCATTGCTATGCTTGCGTCGATTTACGCAGCCAAGGTGTTGAGGGATCACGCTGCGGTCTCAAGCGTCTAACTTACCGCTCGTTGGCGAACCTTGGAAGCGACCGGGAGGACGATCCGGAAAGTGGTGCCGTTTCCATTCTCGCTGACGGCTTCGATAGTGCCGCCGTGTTCCTGAACGATACCGTAGGTTACGGCCAGGCCGAGGCCGGTACCATTACCGACGCCCTTGGTGGTGAAGAAAGGATCGAAGATCTTGCTGAGGTTTTCCGGCGCGATCCCCTCGCCGGTGTCACTGACCTCGACAAGCACGTCGCCGTCACGAGTTAGTTCGGTGCTAAGCGTGATTGTGCCGCCGCCAAACATTGCATCGCGTGCATTAAGAATCAAATTGGTGAAAACCTGCTGGAGCTTTCCGCCATTGCCAAACACCTTTTCAGGCGACTCTTCGTAACGTTTGACGATCTCGACATTCGATTTCCGAAGCTGCGGCTCGAGTAATTGGAGCGTATCATCGAGGAGCCGATTGATCTCTATTTCAGTTGATTCTGCAACCGTTCCGATACGCGAGAAATTCAACAAATTACTGACGATGTTCGTCGCACGATCCGTTTGCCTCTGCATCTTCTGAAGCAATGCATGTTTCGGATCTGTTTCGGGAACCATACCGAGCAGCATTTGCGTGTAACTTGAAACGCCCGTCAATGGCGTGTTCACCTCGTGTGCGACACCGGCCGCAAGCAAGCCTATGCTCGAGAGCTTCTCGCTCTGTTGAAGCGTCTCTTCGAACTTGACCCGCGACGAGACATTTTCAAGAACCACGATCGCACCCGATTGCGACATTGATACCGAACGGAGCGGCGCAACCGCGACGTTCAATATCAAAGACCTGCCTTGTGAATCTGAAGTGTGCATCTTGTAGGCATTCCGGATCTCGGTAAGGTGCCATTTGGTTTTGCCGAGAATGTTTCCAAGATTGAATGCGAATCCTTCGTCAAATACCTCTTCGACGAGTTTCCCAACAACGCGGTCACGGGTAAGCGACATCATTTCCTCGAAAGTCGAGTTGCATCGCGTAATTCGCCCGGTCTCGTCAACCGCGAGCAGGCCGACGTTAACCGATTCAACGATCGATTCATTGAATTCTTTAAGAAGAGAAAGTTCCTCGGTCTGTTGTTTTTGCTGCTGATAGAGACGGCTGTTCTCAATCGCGACAGCGATATAGCCGGACACGGTCTTAAGTATGTCGAGATCTTCCGATGAAAGGAGCGAACCATCACCGGCACGTCCCAGCCCGATGACCGCAACCATTTTGCTGCGAACGACACAGGGCACAAAATAGTGAAGTTCCTGACGCACAGGAAAATTTCCATTGCCGTTGCCGTTAGCGGCGTGTAAGACAGGTTCGCCTTCCTGAAGTTCTATTTCGTCTGCACGTACGACCCCTTTTTCCGCCGAACCCTGACGGATCATCTGTTTAAAATCTGCCGGGATCCGATATTGGTCGCTAAGGCCGACAGACCGCGCGATCACATATTGTTCAGGTGAGGTGCCCGATTCGACAAATACAGCGACCTTTTGTACGTCCAATACCTGCTGCAACCGATCGGTCAATGCCTCAAGCAACGGTTCCAGAGCCGTAGTGGCAGAGAGTGTTCGTCCGAAATCCAGAAGGCCGTGTCGAAGATCGTATCGTGTCCCGTAAAAATATCGGTCAGCTCTTTCTTGCAGGAAATTCTTTAATGGTTCGCTCAGCATCACGATCGCGGCCATCGCGATTATGGCGATCAAAGCGCGAAGTGTGATCTCGGTTGTCGATAGATTGTTGCCTAAGGCGAGAAAGACCAATCCCAGCGCGACGGCACCGATCATCATCGCGATCGCGATCGTAGTCATCGCGTAAACCAGGGCTCGGCGAACGACGACGTCCACATCCATCAATCGGTATCGGACTACGGAATGTCCGAAACTCAATGGAATTAGGGCAAGCGGAAGCGTCGTGATCGCGACCGTCAACGTGTCGTCCGGTAGAAAGACGAAACGCCTGGCGATCTGGACTCCGAGGATCGGAATGACTGAAATGATCGTTCCCCACATCGCCCACTTCAACCTCTGACGCACAAGGACCTGTCTGTTCGTCAAAAATCTCCAGATCAAGACCGCTGAGCCTATTGAAATTCCGGCGACGAAATGAACAAGAAGCGCTTGATTCAAACGGACAAGGACTTGATTTGACGAAACAAAACCGCGGAGCCAGGTTGAGACTGATTCAACGGGGATCAGGGTTCCTAGTGAGAAGAAGATCGCCGACAAAGAAAGGACAGCAGCCGGAACGTAAAGAACGTACGTTTTCCATCGACTTGTGTCAAAAACCTCGCTTCGTACCGGGTATCGCAGACAGAAATGTACAAACAACGGAACAAAGAACGCAAAACCGATCTCATCAATGAGACTGACCGCCATGTCGAAATCCTGTTCCATACCGATAGACCGGTAAACGTGGAACACGAATGCCGCGAGACAGATGGTCGCGAAATGAAGTACGAATGGCGATCTGCTACCCTGCTTGAACAAAACAAAGATCCCGACGGCAAGCCAAACGATCCCGACCAGGCTCAGAAAGATGATGGAGGGCGACCAGCGAGGGAGTGAATCAATATTCCTCAGGTCGGCGTAATAGAAATTATTGGAAAACGAATAGGACGGCCGCTGGTAGAAATAGGTCAGGGAGCCCCCGACACCTGCAGCGTCAAGATACATCGCCACATCCGACGTTGAAACAACCTCTTCAAAGGTCTTTCCGTCAAGGCTGATCGTCAAGAGTTTATCCCCAACCGCTATTCCCGAACGCGAGCCGGAAAGCCCTGCGACGACCTTTTCCGCGTATATCCCATCGGTACGCTGCACCCAAAGAATGCCGTCCGTCGGCGGCAGCTCGTGAAAGGCACGTTGAGAGAGATTCAGCGCCCCGCCGACAATTAGCAAGACGGTCACAACCAGCCAGATCAAACTCCAACTTGTAAGTACCTTTCCTTTCATCAAAAAGGGCGAACCGGACCGAACAAATCAAGTTGCAAACCTTGTTCCAATTTCTTTACGTCGCAGGCCACTGTAATCTGCTTTGTTTGCACTAATTAACTGTTCACTATAATACGACCATTCCGCTGCGTTGTGGAAAAATTCAGTTTTTCGCTTGTAAATCCAATAATTTGGAGTTGCCGCAAACTAGAATGAGTCCATAAAGCGGCTGGATGCCTCTTTATGAACCCATTCTCGTTACCCAAACTTTCTCAGAACCGGACGAGAATTCCGCCCCTCAGACTACGGCCCTGTCCTGTCAGACGAAGGCTACCCTCGTCACCATTAACTCCGGGATGGAAGTCAAAGATATTCCGGGCATCGACTATGGCCTGGGCATGGAAAGGGAGACCGAGCGTCGGCAGATCTTGCGTCACCAGGACGCTCATGCTCGGGTCATAAATGGCGAGCCTTCCCTGAAAAGGGTCTATTGCGAACACAGTGGCTTTTGGTGAAAGCCTGAATACCGTTTTCACATTTGTTCCGGTACGAAGGTTCGCATCGATCTGTCCAAAAAACGACTGGAAAAAGCTGTTCTCGAAAAGTTCGGCCGGATTTGAAATAGTCTTTCCTGAAAGCTTTTGTCCGCGTCCGAAACTATATCCTGCCGCAGTACTGAATATGCCGCTAAGCCGCCGATTGTAGACCAAACTGACCCCTTGGGCCTCTCCACGCTGATTTCCTACAAACTCTTCGAGGCCAACACCTCCCGATAACGGCATCGCAGCAAACCCAACGCCTCGTGCAAACGTGGCGTCAACAAAGACGTTTGCGTCGAGACTCGATCGATTATCAAGTACTCTCTCAAT